>JAZSBY010000050.1:0-9798 GCA_045602655.1 Candidatus Fimenecus sp.
CTGCCTCCCGTAGGAGTCTGGGCCGTGTCTCAGTCCCAATGTGGCCGTTCAACCTCTCAGTCCGGCTACTGATCGTCGACTTGGTGAGCCGTTACCTCACCAACTATCTAATCAGACGCGAGCCCATCTTTCAGCGATAAAATCTTTGATACATCTAAGATGCCTTAGTTGTATGTTATGCGGTATTAGCGACCGTTTCCAGCCGTTATTCCCCTCTGAAAGGCAGGTTGCTCACGTGTTACTCACCCGTCCGCCACTAAGAACAAAATTCATTTGGCCGAAGCCGCATTCCAAATGTTCTCCGTTCGACTTGCATGTGTTAGGCACGCCGCCAGCGTTCGTCCTGAGCCAGGATCAAACTCTCTAAAAAATTGTATCTTTACATCTCTCGATGTAGAAATCATTTTCTAAAGTGCTTTTTAGCTCTTTACTTATTTTAACTCAAACGCTTTGCGTTCTTTTAAACTCTTTTGTTATCCAAAAGAATTACTGTTTCTTGTACTTCCTTGTTGAGTGATTTCTCACCCTCAAAGAATCTACAGGGTTCCTTTTACTTATCTCGTCGTTGTTTAATTTTCAAGGTCCAGTTGTGCGCTTCTAAACTTGGTTTGTTTTGCCCTCTGTTCTTGGCGCTCGTATATATTAACAAAACAAGCGACAAATGTCAACAACTTTTTTTAATTTTTTTACTTCTTTTTGGAAACTAATCCGGGTGTTTCTTTTTTGGTATTTTAAATAAATAAAAACGATGTTTTTTGTGCAAAATTTATGTGCAAAATCACAAATACAATAAAATTACACAAAAACACGGACAACTTTTATAGCTGTCCGTGTGATTTTTAATGATGGTGATGATGGTGATGATGGTGACTTTTTTCGTGATGTATATGACAGGATTCCTCGTGACAATTCTCGTTCTCTTTTTCTAATTCCAGAGTCACATGTTCAATACCGTGTTCCTTTAATTCATCCCTTATTAAATGCTTAATCTTGTGCGAGTCCTCATTTGATACAATGTGCATTGTGGCATAATTATGAAAGCCATCCATACTCCATATATGAATATGGTGGACATCGGTAACACCGTCAATTTCTTTAATATGATTCTTAATTTCTTCTATACTTATATTATTCGGAATCTTCTCAAGAAACAAATCAAGAACTTCTTTCAGGTTTTTTATAGCATTGATAAATATAAACAATGCAACTGCAATTGACATAATAGGGTCAATAATTGAAATATTGGTAAACCTCATTACTATTGCACCAATAAGGACCACTATCCACCCTAAAACATCTTCCAACATATGAAGGTTGACTGCCTTTTGGTTAAGTGAGTCCCCTTCCCTTGTAAAATATGCTGCACAGAAATTTATAACTGCTCCAACAACTGCAAAGATAATCATACCATTGTAATTTATCTCAATAGGATTGAAAATTCTTATTATTGCATTGTAAATAACAGCAAGTGAGCCAAACAATAGTATAAGAGTTGTAATTACACTTCCAATTACAGAAAATCGGGCATAACCATAGGTATATGTTTCGTCAGGTTGCTTTTTGCTTTTCTTTTCAAGAAAATAGGACACACCAATGCTCATAGCATCCCCTATATCGTGAATTGCATCGGACAGAATTGCTACACTACCCGTTAATATACCACCAAAGAATTCAAATACAGAAAATGATAGATTAAGTATAAAAGCAATCAGAATATTCTTTTCCGTTTTCATTTTGACACCTGCTTATGATTGATATGCTTTAATGCTACTTCAAATATTTCGGAAATATGACTGTCATCCAATGAGTAGTAAACTGTTTTGCCTGATTTTCTGCACTTTACAACTCCCACATCCTTCATTTTGCTTAATTGATGGGATATGGAGGACTTTGTCATAGACAAAACATTTGCCAAATCACAAACACACATTTCATTTTGCAAAAGTGCGAAAAGCAATTTACACCTTGTAGCATCACCCATAATTTTAAAAAAGTCTGCAAGGTTATTTAAAACAGTTGATTCAGGCATTTTGGACAATGTGTCTTTTACTATTTCTTTATGAATCATATTGCAATCACACATAAATTCGTTTTTTGACATATCTTTATTCCTTTCAGTTGAGCATTTACTCAACTATTATAGTTGAATGAGTACTCAATTGTCAATAGAAAAAGAAAAAATCCCTGAAAAAAACAGGGATTTCGTTCTATTCATTTACTATATATGTTTGTCCTTTTTGAGTGTCAAATTCAAGCATGCTATTTTGTGATTTGACTCCGTCAACTGAAAATTCACCTTTTGAATAGTAAAGCTTGCATTTTCCACCTACATTTGATGTGATTTTTGCTGTTTTCAGCTTACCGTTTTCCCATTTAATATCTAAAGTAAAATTACCACGAGCAACAATACCGCTTATGCTGCCTTTATCCCATTCACTCGGGAGTGCAGGAAGCAACTCAATGCAACCATAATTACTTTGCATAAGCATTTCATTTACACCCGATGTAAAACCAAAGTTACCATCAATCTGGAATGGTGGATGATAGTCAAAGAAATTGGGGTAAATACCATTTTTGAATAAGTCACCAATGATTTTAAGGACCTTATCACCGTCGCCAACTCTTGCCCAAGTATTGATTTTTTGTCCCATTGACCAACCTGTACTTTTATCTGTACGATGATTCATTGAAACAATTGAGGCTTCAATAAGTTCAGGATTTTGGAATTTATCCATCACATTACAAGGGAATAGACCTAAAAGATGTGACATATGACGGTGGTGGTGTTCACCTATTTCACCTAACTTGTTTTCGTGATACCATTCTTTAATTTGTCCGTCTTCACCTATTTCATACACATTTAACTTATTCTGTATACCCTGCCATTTTATGACTAAATCTTCATCAACACCCAATGCAACAGCACTCTTGATTGAATCATCATAGAGCTGCCATAAAAGGGCTTGTTCGTAGGTATTACCCATTGTTCGAGGTCCGTGTTCAGGTGAATAGCAAGGATAAGTGACAAGTCTGCCGTCCTTTTCAACCATAAGCTTTGAAAAGTATTCAGCACATTCCTTTAGCATTGGATAAATATCTTTTGAAAGAGTATCTTTATCAAGAGTATATTCATAATGTTCATAGCAATTATGCAAAATCCAAGGCATTGCTGCCGGTGACCAACCCCAGTCAAAATTCCAACCTGGACAAGTCCAACCAAATGGTGTGCATTGAGTATGGAAAAGGAAACCGTTCTGTTCCCCTTCTTTACTCTCAATACCGGTATAGTATTTTGCAGTAATCCTACCAGGCTCAACCATTGACTTTATGTATCTGATTAAAGGTTTTGAACACTCTGCCATATTACCATTAAAGGTTGGCCAATAGTTCATTTGAAGATTTACATTTGTATGAAAGTCACTACTCCATTTAGGGTCATTTGACACATTCCAGATACCTTGAAGGTTTGAGGGTAAAATATCAGTTTCACGAGAAGATGACACAGTCATATATCTACCATACTGATAAAGCAATTCTGTTGCTTTTTTTCTGTATGAAGCATTACTTGAATAACCGTACAAGAGTTTGTCAGCAGGAACATCATCTTCACCGTTGAGGTTGATTTCAACACGATTCATAATACTGTTAAAATCCTCTGTATGTGCCTTTAAAAGTTCATCAAAACCTTTTTCAGTTGCAAGTGCAACACATTTTTCAACACGATTATAAAGGTCGTCTGCACTCTCACCTGTTCTGTAAACAGGATATGTATCCATATAATCTGTATCTGCTGAAAATAAAATCGTGAGTTCTGTTGCATCTGCGATTTTAATTCCATTTTCAGACGCAGTTGCAATTCCATCTGTTAAAACATTTGCAACAAGACAGAATTTTAAAGAGTTATCTTCTAATTCTCCCGAATGAACAAATCTGTTATTTTCGTATTTTACAGTTCCGTGGTCAGAAGAAATTTTAAACCCTGTATTTAGTTTTGCATTTATTCTCTTAATACGGATAACACCACATTTATCGGGATACGACACAAAGAAAATTTTATCGTCATGGAGTTTCTTTGTAAATCCCATCTTTGCATCGTAGGAAACTGTGCAAACACCCTTTGACATATCAAGTTCACGATGATAATTATGTTCGCTATGTATACAACCGAAGTCAAAGTCAAGAGTACCCCAACAGCGATATCCACCGTAACCATCCATAATACCAACTAACTTTTCGCAAAGGTTGTGTGCCTTTTTATCTTCACCACTTGTAAACGCAGTGTAAATCTCCTTATAGTAATCAACCGGAAGTTTACCGTTTTCATCGGGAGTTGTAATGTTACCACCACAATAGTCGGGTCGTTTTGGAGATGGACCACCTGCCCAAAGGGTTTTGTGATTAAGTACAATTTTATCACTTTTAAGATTACCAATTATGCCCATACCAAGACTACCGTTACCTATGGGTAAGGATGTTTGTTCCCAAAGATTCTCAAAGCCACGCCAATAAGCTCTTTTTAATTTGATTTTTGATGGAGGTCTGTTATAAAAGAGTTTCATACTATCTCCTTAAAAATTAAGTATCATATCATAATGTGGGATATTTTCTTCCATATACTCAGGTGTTCCAAGTAAAGAAAAACCACATTTTTCATAAAAGCCTACTGCGTGAGTCTGTGCACCTACGCGAACAGTTTTTGCACCTTCCTCTTTTGCTTTTCGTAAAAGTTCAAGCACAATCTTTTCACCAAGTCCCAAGCCTCGTTTATCTTTCTTTACTGCAATTCTGCCGATTTTCACGGTGTCCTCACCATAAGGGATAAATCTTCCTGTAGCAACCGGTTCGTTATCCAAGAAAATCACAAGATGCGGAACTTGCAAATCGTAGTCATCAAATTCGTTTTCTTCAGGTACACCCTGCTCCTTTACAAAGATTTCAATTCTTAAATCACGGAAGGAATTATCAATAACACCTGTAGGAAACCATTTATATTCAACCATAATTATTCTCCCTTGAATGCGAATTTAAACACAAGTTGTTTATCAGTCTTAACACAATATTTATCAAGTGTATTTGGTCCGCAAGTATTTGTACCCGTGCCACGCATAAATCCGTCAATATTGAGAATGGTTGAATCAACAAATTGTAAATCTTCCTGATGTTTTGCATTGTGAAGGGATTTTTGTGTGTAATTATGAGCAGAAAAGCTAAATTTTGGCTCACCATATACTGTAAATGTATTACCGAATTCATTTGACAGTTTAAGATATTTAACAGCACCACAGTTACCATTATCCTGTGGCATAACATAGGGTTCGTGCATATCTTTAACTGTTGTTTTCCAAATTCCGATATAT
The DNA here is from genome assembly GCA_045602655.1 of Candidatus Fimenecus sp. Taxonomy (GTDB): domain Bacteria; phylum Bacillota; class Clostridia; order Oscillospirales; family Acutalibacteraceae; genus Fimenecus. The sequence continues at coordinate 5,358 of JAZSBY010000050.1, forward strand.
GCATGGTCTTTCAAGTCACAGATATTTTCCATTTTTTCGTCGGAACCTCTGCCGTAGAACTCAATGTTCTTGAATTGTGAATCAAGTTCAACTGTTACACCAAAGCGTTGCAAGTCGCTACAACCGAAAAGTGCCTTATCAAGTTTACATTCAACTTCAACAAGTCCGTTACCGAAGATTTTATAAACAACATTTGCACGGAAAAATCTCTTGAAACCTTTTTTAACGGAATAGGATGCACCGACATGAAGATAAATTGATTTATCAACAAATCTGAAATCATCAAGAACGATATCTGCATCGTGAAGTTTTATAATATCCCAAGGCTTTTTATGACCATAAGAATCGTTATCAAGTGATGCTCTTACAAGATTAGGAACAAAGCCTTTTTTACCGGTTGCAGGATTTATATTGATGAATTCACAGTTATTCTTCACATAACTAATGAGTTCACCTGACTTTTTATCAAATGTTAATTTACCACCATCAAAATTTATGTTTAATACTTTCTTATCATCATTTACAGAGTATGAACCTGCAAGTGACAAGGACTTTGTAAATCTTGCGTTGTCACTTATTACTGCCTGTTCCAATGCACAACGAGTTTCACCATCATAATATGCGATATTGATATGGCAGTCTTTATCAGAATCAAAATTATCATAAGGAATCTCGTAGGTCTTTGTCTGCATTGGTGCAATATCAAGGGACAACTCACCTGATTTAACATCTACACCATTTACAAGTTGAGTCCAGATAACTTTCAAGTATTTACTATTTTTAAATCGGTTTGTATTTGTAAACTCAAAGCATTTACCGCTGATGTGCTTGCTTCTTACGGGACGATAAACTGCCTTTATTACATAAGCACCGGTATGAGGTGTTTTGTCAGGATACAGCATACCGTCAACACAGAAATTACTGTCGTGCTTTTCTTCACCGTGGTCGCCACCATAGGTGTACTGATACTTGTATTTGTCATTACCATCGTGGAATACAGCGTGGTCCGCCCATTCCCAAACACAACCACCCATAAGGTTGTCGTGAGTATAAATGCTTTCCCAATATTCTTCAACTGCACCTGGTCCTACACCCATAGCGTGAACATATTCACACATAAAATATGGTTTTTCGCGGTATCTTTTATCCTTGATTGTTTTATCACCAATTTTTGCTACCTTATCCTGTTCAGGATACATTTCGGAAATAACATCATAAGCAAAACGCTTTGTAGTGATTACACTTTCATAATGAACAGGGATTTTTGAGCCGGTATTCTTAATGTAATCATAGCAGGCATCCTGGCAATTATATCCCCATGCTTCATTGCCCAATGACCACATTGTAATACTTGGATGATTTCTGTCACGGCATACCATACGACTTACTCTATCAACATATCTGCCTTCCCATTTAAGGTCGTGACTGATTATACAATTATCACCGGCCGGAGCCTTAATGTCCCACGCACCGTGAGTTTCAATATCTGCTTCATCAACGATATAGAATCCCATTAAATCTGCAAGAGATAATAAAGTTGGGTCAGGTGGATAGTGGGATGTACGGATAGAGTTAATATTGAGTTTTTTCATAAGTTCTAACTCTGTCCTAATTTCCTCACCTTTAAGCACATAACCATCATACATATTAGTATCATGATGGTTGACACCCTTGAATTTAATAGGCATATCGTTGAAATAGAAAACATTTCCTTTAATTTCAACTGTTTTGAAGCCTGTAATATTCTTTACATAGGTTTTATTGCCCTTTGCGTCCTCAAATACAATTAAAAGGTCATAAGTATATGGCTCTTCTGCATTCCATTCCTTAACATCAAGATTAGAGAAAATAATCTTTGCTTTTGCCCTTGCATCTGCAGTTTCTTTTGCGAGAACTTTATCACCATCAAGAAGCTGGGCAGAAATTGTACAACCTTCTCTATCACCCTTTATTCTGAATGAAACAGAAAGTTCATATTTACCATCTTTTTTCTCTGTGTCAACGATGAAATCGTAAAGATATGTTTTTTCATATTCTGTTAAGAGAACATCACGGAAAATACCGTTTTCACGGAACATATCCTGACATTCAAGGTATGTACCGGTTGACCATTTACTTACAACTGCAAGAATTTCGTTTTCACCTTGTACAAGATATTTTGAAATATTGAATTCTGCAGAGTTATGTGCACCTTCACTATAGCCCACAAATTCACCATTCACATAGAGGTCAAGAGATGAAATAACACCCATAAAGGTAAGAATATATACCTTATCAAGATTATCAATATTGATAAATTTCCTATAAACACCCATTGGAACTTCTTGTGGCATTTCAGGATAAAGCTTTGGGTTAAATTCGTAACGGGTGTTAAGGTAACAGGGCTCACGATATCCTGTTCTCTGCCATGTGGAAGGCACGGTTACTTTATCAAACTGAACTCTTTCTGTATAAAACTCCTTGGGAATAAGCATATCCTTATCATAGTATTTGAAATCCCATTCACCGTTGAGAACAGTTACCATACTGCTGTTATATCTTTCAGTAAGAACATCCTGCTCAAAAAGTTTCTCTTTTGAGTCATAGGGAATGAAATATGCACGTGGAGAAAGCTTATTGATTTCTGCCACATCAAAATTTCTAAAGTTGTCTGTGTTAATTATGTATTTCATAAAAAGACCTCCGTCTTTACAATATGGTTATTCCAAGTCTACCATATATTAAAACTATTTTCAATGAATTTGATTAAAAATCATTGTTTAAATACAGTTTATTCTTGTATGAAAGCTTTGCACATAACAGATAAGTATAAGTTTATAAATCAATAACTATATATTCAAAAGCCTCCACACCATACGGTGCAGAGGCTTCGTTATATCATACTATATTTATGGCATTGGCTGTCTTTCGGCTGAATAATTGATTTCTACACTCTTTGTGAAAACTAAAACAAGATAACGAGGACTCCACTCATCACCTGTATGTACTTTTTCAAACTCTTTTTCATCTAATGCCACATTGATGGCGGATACACCATAGAAATTGTCGCCATCTTTAACTACTGTATCCCAGAATGCATGATGGCCAATATAAGTTACACTTGACGGTATATAAACATACGATAACGCTCTACATTCTGTGAAAGCGTCTGAACCAATGTATTCAAGTCCTTCCGGCAATGAGAGGTAAACCTTGCCAAGTACATCATTAGATGTGTACTGAGTGTCCGTTACCTCACCTTCGGGTACATATGAATAAACATTTTTAAGTCTTGGTATTTCATAGAACCCAAGAGTTTCAATTGTTTTAACACCTTCAGGAATGTATACTGTTGTTAAATTTGCATAGTTAAAGCAAAGTTTACCCACCTTCTCAACCGTTGATGGAATAACATAGGTAAGAACATCTTTTTCATACTGTGCGAACTTTGCATCACTCTCTTCAATTTCTTCTGTATATCCATATTTATCACGAAGATACTGGTCACGGTCACAAGGAACACAAATAATCTCTGTTTTGTCTTTGTTGTAAAGAACACCGTCAACATCACAATAATTTGGATTATTTTCATCAACCTCAATACGCTGAAGTGCCCAGCATGAGTAGAAGGATTTACCATCAATCTTTTCAACATCTGCACCGATATTGACTACCCTGACTGCACCATCACAGTTGAGTGCGTATTCTCGGATTTCTGTAACCTTCTTTGCTGTATCCTTATTGATTGTGAAGTTTGTTGCAGTATCGGTGTTGTTTTCATCATACTCAATTGTTGATACATAGTCGATATCAAGTTCGGTAATATATCCTGTATTACTGAATTTATCAAATCTGTATCCGTTTTCTAACTGCTCATACTCAAAAGTTTCATTATAAACAGTACGAACTGAAAAAAACATTGAAAGTGAAACTGCAACTATAATAACGATTGCAAAAATAGCCTTTTTGAGTCTGTAGTGCTTATAAGGCTTGTTAATATGAGGAGCCGCAAGACCTTCAACCTGATAAGTCCAAATTTCATCTTCAGGAATATCAAGATGAATATCTTCTTGCAAAGCAGTACCCTTGATTTTCTTTTCTTTCTTACTCATAAAAGTTCACCTCCATTAACCTTTATAACCGCCTGAAACGGAAATGCCTTCTTCTTGTGCTTTCTTTTCAGTAACCTCTGCACGACGCTTAAGAACTTCCATAACAAGGTTCTGTTTTCTATTGTCGTAATCCCAGAAGAAATACGGAATTGTCATAAGTAAGAAACCAACTACATCCACAAGAAGCGGAATAACAATGATGTTTCTCCTTGATTCATCAACATAAAGTACATCCCAGTTACTATTGAAGCCATATCTTAACAAGAAAATCGGAATAATAAGACCAACGAATGATGTGATAGGTCCTGTAAACCAACCAAAAATACCTGTGAAGCTTTCAAGGCGCTCAC
>JAZSBY010000051.1:0-9588 GCA_045602655.1 Candidatus Fimenecus sp.
ATAAATTGTAATACTTTTGTCAAAAATACAGTATGAGGAAGTGTTTATATGACTCTTGAAATCAAGAAAACAATAACTTTTTTTGTAATGTGCTTTTTTGTTCTTTCCGTGCTTTTCATAAGAATCAACAAGGATATTGAAATAAGGGAAACGGAAGTAACAAGTTCACAATATATTCAATACACAATCAAGGAATACAACGGAAAAATTGCTGTTTTTGAAAACAACAACACTTTTCCCGAAAATGTTTATGACACATATATTTCTGTTTTACCTGAAAGCGACCAGGAAAGACTGAAAAACGGTATTACGGTAAACGATAAAACAGAATTACAAAGGATTATCGAAGATTATACAAGTTAGTTAATCTCGATTTTTGCTGACTCTATCTCCCCTGAAATTGTAATTTCAACAATTCCTTTGTCACGGATAAAGAAATCTGCGTTTTCACCGTTAACCTTTACATTAAAGCTATCTTTACTGTCAGTCATAACAACGATTACAGAATATTTTTCGTTGTTTCCGTAGTATTTAAGGTTACAGTTAAATTCAGTTGCAGTTTCATTGAAACTCTCATCCATAACCATTGTGTCAAGACCAGTTGAAAGAGTTTTTGACTTATAGTAAGCATTTGTCCAGATGTTAACAGGTGTTGAAAGTCCGCCAAAGTTGTGGAACCAACCGCCCCTGCCAGATGTGATGTTGAACATTTCAAATGTGTAATATGAATATTCAACCTCCCGTTTCCAAGCCTTTAAAGCAGTTTCGGCAATACGGAATGCAAAATCAGTTTCACCTAAGTCGAGCATAGTTTTCCACACAAACCACTGGTGGGAAAGCCACACATTACCATTCCAATAACCGTTTGTGATGTAGTATGATGCAGTTTTATCAACAGCACTGATACCAACAGGACTGAACATTTCATCATCACTCTTTAAATGAGCGAGAATTCTGTCACGTTGACCCTCTGTTACTGCACCTGCAATAATGGGATAAATACCATCCATTGTCTTATTAAGGTTTTCGCCTTGTGCATTTCTGTATTTTTCTTTATAATTGCCGTTTTCATCGTGAATAACATAGGAAAAATAACCGCATTCTTCGTCCCAAGAGTATTTTTGGAGTGCAGTTGACACCCTTTCAATATCCTCAAGATATGTTTTCTTATCATCTTCCCGTTGGAGTAAATCCGCACACATATAGAGAATTTTGGCACAACGAATTACCTGTGATGATGAAATTACAGGTGTCATCCATTTCTGCTTATTCTCTGCATACATAGCCTTTTGCGGTGGCAAATCGTCCATACCGCTACAATTATAGAAATAGTCAAATGTAGTTGTAAGACCTGTTTTAAATTTAGTTGTAGTTGAGCCGTTAATTTTACCTGCAAGGAAATCGTAGAACATTTTTACCCGGTCATAGTATTTGAGCAGTTCAGTTTTATCCTTTGCCCGTTTAAGCATTTCAAGATATTGATAAATATGCACGGGCACAGGAGAGCCGTGGAGCAAAAATGCCCATTGGTCGTTGTCTGTTAAATATGTTTCAAGGATATAATCTGCGATATGTGGTGCAAATTCAAGCATATCAAGACCGATAAAACCTGAATCCCAAGTGTAAAATGAGTCCCAACGCTTACCTGGGGTGTGGTGAACAACATATTCGCCGTTACGATAAAGCGGATAAACAGTATTCTGGAAAACCGTTGCACGGAGAATTCTGTTTGAGAATTCATAGGTTTTCCCTGCCTCATTGAGGTCAAATTTTTCAAGGGAATTATATGCATCCTCATAGATTTTTTCATATTCTTCTGTTGTTTTGTACTCTGTTTCACCGAATGAAAGAACAGCATATTCAATATGCTCTGTATGTGGCTCTACATAAAGAGTATAAACAACTGTGTTATGATAAAATCCCTCATCACTATGCTTTTCGGAGAATGAACCTGAAAATGTTTCAAGCATATTCTGAAAGCTTTCGTCAGGCTGTGAAATTCGAGCAGTAGGACTATCTTCAAGGCAACCTGTATTGAAATCACGAAAACGAGTTACATCGTTGAATGTTCTTACATTGAATTTGCCGTCAACACCGTCATATTTATAACTTGCAAGTTTGCCGAGGTCACAAGATTTCGTTTCGATTTCAGGGTAGAAATTATGTGTTTTTGATGTTACAGAAACACTTTCACTTTTTTCTGTTATGCAAAGGAAATCGAATTCAATTCCGCCCGTGCCACAGGACACAAGTTCAACATTTTTGCTGTTAAACGGAATGGATAAAATATTAAAATCTGTTGCAGACGGAAATGTTATTTCTTCGCCATTCAATATCCATAAACTTGGCTTTTCATCGGTTGTGCGATAACGGATATTGAGTACAGGCTGTGAGAAGTCAGAAATGCCATTGATTTCGTAAGTTATTCTGTCCCCTGCTTCTTCACCAAGTTTTGAGTATTTGGGAAGAATGTAGCGGTTATTATCACGGTCACCAAGACCTTTGTGATATGTAAAACCATCATCAAAAAATTCGCCCTTTTTCATAGCATCAATTACTTGCTTGTCCCAAGGACGAACGGTATTGTAATCGTATGATTTATAATCGAGTGCTTTTATGAAGATATTCTTTTCAGGCAAAATGGGGGTTGTTGCATAGACATTTGGGTATTCAATAGCAGAAAAAAGATTTAAAAGGCAGATTTGAGTAATGTCCGTATTGTTCACAAACTTTGTACGAACAAGAATACTGTCGCCATCAAGTTTGGTAAAAGATACATCGGCATAAACCTTGTCCTTCCACTCAAGGTCATAGCGGTATGAGTAGAAAGAATAATCCGACTTTGCCTCCCAAGGGTGAACACCAACGGGAACTGTCACATTCGGAACTCGTGAGTCTGCATTTTCAACTGCAGGACTTACAACGCAGTCAAAACGGACTCCACCCTCTGTTTTATGGTCAACAATACGGGAAATACCACTGTATTTTTTGGAATACGGACCCCAAAAGCCTAAGTGTTTATGCATTTTTTCTGTAACTCTGCTCATAGTGAATACCTCGCGTGAAAATATATAGATATTATACCAAATATTGCAGGAGGTTTCAATAAAATGATAAAAGAAAACAGAGAAGATATTATGCCGACTCGACAAATTGGAGTTTGTATGTTTCTTTCCCCCCTTCCGTCACCTTGCGGTGACACCTTCCCCTCGTAGGGGGAAGGCTATAATAGGCTCCACCCTTGGGGGGTGAAATCAAATCATCCCGACAAGTTCAAGTTTATCTGCAAAAAAAGCGTTATATTTTTATCTTGCAGACATAATAAAACCCATACACTTTTTTGTGTACGGGTATATTATTATATCAGTCTTCCATAGCAAAAACTGTTTCGTCAAGGCACATTCTTAAAGATTTTGACCTGATGCTCCTTGTTACAGCTTTAAAGTCTTTTTTATCCTTACAGTTTACAATTCGCTTACTCGTAAGAATTTTTTTCATATTATTTCCGTTAAGATGAATGAGGCAGTCAAGTGCACGGTCATTAACGGGCTTATTCTTCTTCGCAACCACACCTGTAAGAGTAATTACGATTTCGTCTGCAACACTTACATTATTGAGTGTAAATGTATTTTTAACTACATTTACAGGAATGAATAAACCGTTAACCATAACATTCACTTCGTCAAAAGATGCAACATCCTTAAATTCAAAGGTATAATTTCTCTGTGCAGGAATGCAGTCAATAGCAGTACCACCATTGATTTTGAAATTAACAATATTTCCACCTTCGTTGACAGCCATCTTTGAAATTGAATATTCGCCATTCTTGTATTTGCCGCTTTCACCGTCATCTTCATAGAAATCAACGGAATTATTACCACGGTAGATGTCAATTTTAAGGTTTTGAGGACATCCCCAACCATTACCCTCATCGAGCGAATACTGAATAATCGCACCCTCTTTTGCAAGTACGGGAATTGTGTTAATGGGGCTGTTAATAACAACTTTTTGTCCACCTTTATAAATCTTACCGTCAAAGATATTTGTCCATCTACCCTCAGGCAACCACATTTTTGTTGCAGCAGTTTTTGTTTTTGCATCAAGTTTTGTAGTTACCGGTGCAACAAGAAGTTCTGAACCGAAGAAGTATTCATTCCCATATTCAAAACTTTCCTTATTTTCGGGATATGTATAGTATAAAGGTTCACAAAGTGCTCTGCCATCTTTAAATGTGCGATAGTTCATTGAATAGATATACGGAATCATTCTGTGGCGAAGCTGTAAATACTCTGTACCAAGAGTTTCTGCTTCCCAGGAGAAATTCCAAGGTTCTTTACCAAGAACATCAAGACTTGTTGAGTGAAGTCTTAAAATCGGGAGAAAGACTGCAAGCTGTAACCAACGAATATAGAGTTCGTCGTCGTGCTCACCCATCATATGACCGCCGATGTCGTGACTCCACCAGGTATAACCACAGTTTGCAGCATTTGCTGTGAAATACGGCTGGAAATCGAGAACCTTCCAGTTAATTGCAGTATCACCTGAAAATCCTAACGGATAACGATGTGAACCAATTCCTGCATAACGAGAAAGAATCATTGGTCTTCTGTTTTCACGGTCCGTATCAAGATAATGATAGTGGTTAAGAAGCCACAATGGGTCAAGACCCGCTTTTTTACTCTTTGTTCCCTGTTGCCAGTCAATCCACCAGAAATCAACACCGAGATTTTCGTAAGGGTGGTGAAGAATATCAAAATATGCATTGATAAATTTCTTATCCGTAAGGTCAAACTCAACTGTTTCTTCCTTGGATTTGTCGGCACCCACTGCATCTGCCATTTCTTCGTACATATCTTCAAAAGCACGAACACCATCGGCCGGATGAAGGTTCAGAGTTACTTTAAGTCCCATATCATGAAGTTTTTTAAGGAATGCTTTATAATCAGGGAAAAGTTCAGTATTCCAACTGTACCCTGTCCAACCACTGTTCAGAATATTACTTGATTTATATTTTTTATTGAACTGCTTTTTAAGGTCAACCCAATGCCAGTCCATATCAACTGTGGCAATAGTGAGGGGAATATTACGACTTGCGAATTCAACCATCAAATCCTCATATTCCTTCTGTGTGTAAGCTCTGTATCGACTCCACCAGTTACCCAAGGCATATCTCGGTACAAGCGGTGGCATACCCGTAACCTTGTAGAAATTATTGATACCCATTACATAGTTTTTGCCGTAAGCGAAAATATAGTAGTCATTTGTACCTTTTTCACGGGAAGAAAGCATACCATCTTCGTTTAAAAGCAAGGTTTTATTGTCGTAATAAACGCTGACACCATCGGTTGAAATAATACCATCGTTAAGTTCAATGGGGCCATAAGTACCATCAAGAGTTCTTGTTGTGCCTTTAAGATTATGTTCACGGGTATAAGTGCATTTTTTACCGTCAATTACAACATAGCTAAAACTACCGGAATGACTGTTGACATAGAATTCTGCATAACTTGTTTTTACACAAAGAATGTCAACCTTTGTTTCGTGAGTAAACTCAACCTTACCAAAATTTCTGTACCAGATGCTCTGTGAAGGTAAATCTGTAAATTTTCCGTCAGCAGAAAACTCAACACGCACAGTTTCAGGAGTCAAAACTGAAACTCTTACATTCTGACTGAGAATAACATTTTCTTCACAAGCCTTGCCGTCAGTTTTTGCCAAAAGAACTTTATTCAATTCCATAATTATTCCCCGCTTTTATATTTCTTTAAAGGTTAATGCCTTTGAAATAACTTTTAAATTACCTACCTTTTCGGATAATTCGATTTCTGAATTTTCAAGTTCCTTACAGATGTTTTCGTTATACGCAGAACTGCTTAACTCTCCATTTATGTAGAGTTTTGCAAGTCCGTTTGGTTCACAAACAACTGTAATCAAATCACCTTTTTGGATTTCTATATCCCCTCGACTCTTCTTTTCGCCAAAGCTTATTACACCAAGCTTATCGCTTACAGACACACTCAAGCTATGAGCATTTAACAACTCACCGTCATTACTGTCCTCTACTGTAAATTGAATACTGAAATCACGCACAGATGGGATTTTATTATCTGTACACACAAAATTCTCATAGTATTTTCCGTTGAATTCCACATCATTCATTTCCCCAAAAGCATTTTTAACTGTAAGGGATACAAATGCCTTTTGTACAGGATTTTCAAATGTAATCTTAAGAGTACTATAATCTTCTAAAATATCAATATTCTTGATTTTTTCATCAGATGAAACCAAGGAAATATCTGTGTATACTCGTTCGTCAAAGAACAAGAGAAGTTCATTATTACTCTCAAATCTGCCATAAAGTAACTGAGGAATGATTTCTTCCTGTGCAGAGAACTTCATAATTACAACCTCTAATGGTGCTAATTCAATTACAAGTTGGTCACCATAAGAATAAGTTTTCTCATCGTTTGCATCTGTATATGGATAAATTGAAACCTTTTTCATATCCTTTGCAACCGGGAAAGTTCCAGTTAATTTATCCAATGTCAAAGTGAATTTTTTAGTATCATTTGACGGGTTTCTCAAGGAAATAATACCTGCTTTTTCTGTCCAAGCAGAATATCCGTAAACCTCACCTTTTGTAGGCGAACCGCCAATAAATCGAGATGTTTTGATAATATCATAATTATTACGGATAAATCGAAGTGCATCTGCATTTATACGCCATTTTGCTTTATTGAACATATTATATGAATAATAAAGCTCCCAGAATGCAGTACCACGAGTTGTCATCATAAACATATATTTACGGAATTCTTCATCAGTCATTGAAATCTTTGCAGTATTTCCGTAAATGGGGTCGTGGTTATAAATAAACTCGTGTGGGAATTGATAATTTCTTACAACGCTGAAATCGTGATATCTTCCGTCACGATATGTAAGCACCCTGTCGACATCACGACTGCTTAATTTTTCGCCGTCATCAGTCTTATCAACGAAACCGATATCACCACTATTTTGAATCCAGAGGCTGTCTGCCCACTGCAAAAACCAAGGACTTGCATTACAGTAGCTTGTCTGATTTATCCACAAGTCCTTACCAATAGTTTCTCTTGCAAAACGGAGTTTTTTGAAAATTTCAATCCAATTTTCCCACATTTCAGTATATTGGTATGTGTTATTGTATCCGCCTGTAATATGACCGTGTTTCTTTGAAGGACAAGCTCTTAACAAAAACCCGTCAAGTTTCCAATAGTTGATATCAAACTTCTTTTGATTATCAAGATAATACTCGGTAATATTCTTGATATATTCGTGGGATGATACACAAACATCTTTTGCTGCTTTGTTATATCCACCCTTGCCTGCTTTTTGCATCTGCTTACCAAACGAAGGTGTTTTATTATTATAACCGCCTCTCGGACCATTCCAAAGTCCGAACTCTGACGAGAATTTCTTTGCTATAGTTGAAGATGGGTATAATTCATTAGGGAATTTCTTATTAAATGCCCAGAAATCTGCATCCCAGTCCACAAATCCATCATCCACAACATAAGAATCAAGTGGCGGAACCATTGTTTTTGAAAGATTATCTTCAATTTCCTTAAATGATTCCATAATATTTTCATTTGTTATGTCGTGCATATGGTCGTACCAGGAATTGTACTGAAAGCGTGGCTTAATTTTTCTTGAAATATCTCTGATGTATGTAAGAAAATCTTCACGAATTACTTGTAAATCAAGACTTCTTGCAGCACCGACAACTGTTTTCCATGTTCTGAATGTATGGCCACAGTTAAGGTTTAGTTTATCAAATGCTTTACCACTGAAATATCTGCAATAAACAGTATTATCGGAAATATTATTCTCTGATAACGGGAATTCTGAACCTAAAAACAGTCCATTAACATAAACAGGCTGACCGAGTGCAGAATGATAACTTGTAAGATAGGCAGGTTCAATATCCCCTATTGTCCACATTTGTTCAGGCGTATCAATAAAGATATGCTCACAATCAATATAGTCAATAGTCACCAGATGCTGGTGTTCGGGAGCAACCACCATCTCAATATATTTGTGCATATAATGACAATCTTCTTCTATTTCAACTGTTTCTACAAAGGAAATTTTTGCACCATTATAAACGCATGGTTTAAAAATAAACTCCACACGATGCTTAAATACATTTATATTTTCAATTTCAAGATTATTTGATGATAAAAATGTTATTTTCTCACCTAAAAACTTCTTGATTTTAAATGCAACAACAAATTCAGCTGAACTGGACTTGAATTTAATTAACTTTTCTGTATCAGTACGTTTATTGACAATTTCAGTTGTAATCAGGCGATTATTTGTTGTTAGAAAACGCCTTTCAATATAATCGTTACCAATAACTACTGAATTTTCTTCAAAATACGCGTATACTCCTGCCATATCACTTATTCTCCTCTAAAAAAAGTATTTTTTCTGTTGCTAAAGCTGCATCTTCAACAATTTTAACGCAAGGTCTTTTTTGATAATATTCGGATGTTCTCGCCTCAGGAACACTTGACTTTTCTACCCCTTCAAGTCCCAAAAGTTCTTTACAAACTATCGAGTGATTGGTTTTTTTGAATTCCTCCATAATAAGACGAACCAATTTATAAACCTGTGCTTTATCAAATTGCGGATGTTTAAGTCCCACAACCATAGCACTGCCACTGATTGCACCACAAACTTCCCGCATTCTTCCAACGCCACCACCAAGACCGATTGACACTGCTAATGCCATTTCTTCCGAAAGTCCTAAATCAGGTGCAAATGCAGCAAAAACAGCCTGTGAACAATTTTTCCCTTCCATAAAAAGTTCAATTGCTCTGTCTGAATACTTTGACATAGTCAAAAATCCCCTTATATTACCATATTTATTTAATTCTACCACAGTGTTTTTATATTTTCAATAAAAGAGCAACAAAAAAATCCCCATTCCTGTTGGAATGAGGATTAATCTATTAGTCTTAAACTTATTTAAGAGTAACTTTTGCGCCAACTTCTTCAAGTTTAGCTTTGATGTTTTCTGCATCTTCTTTAGAAGCAGCTTCTTTAAGTACTTTAGGAGCACCGTCAACAACAGCTTTTGCTTCTGCAAGGCCAAGACCTGTAACTTCACGAACAGCCTTGATAACCTTAATCTTTTCTGCACCAACTTCTGTAAGTTCAACGTCAAATTCTGTCTTTTCTTCAGCTGCTGCTGCACCTGCTGCTGGAGCTGCTACTGCTACTGCAGCTGCTGCAGATACGCCAAATTCCTCTTCTACTGCTTTAACGAGCTCTGAAAGCTCAAGAACTGTAAGAACTTTAAGTTCTTCTACGATAGCCATAACTTTTTCTGATGCCATGGTAATTTACCTCCAAATTTTAAACTAAATATTTTTTAAGATTATTTTTTAATTATTCAGCAACCGGTGCTGCTTCACCATCTTTGTCAACAATAGCTTGTACTGCACGAGCAAAAGATGCGATAGGTGCGTTGAACGCACTGAGAACTGTAGCAAGCAATACTTCTCTTGAAGGAAGTTTTGCAAGAGCATCAAGTTTTTCAAGACT
>JAZSBY010000052.1:0-20654 GCA_045602655.1 Candidatus Fimenecus sp.
GGGATAAGACGGAAATCCTGGAAAACGATACCCATTGTTCTTCTGAATTTTGGAATATCTCTTTTCCTGATTTTGTTAAGGTCGTAGTTATTGATAATAACAGAGCCGCTATTTGGCACCTGCTCACGCATAATTATTTTAAGAAATGTACTTTTGCCGGCACCTGATGCACCTACTATAAAGACAAATTCACCATCATTGATTGTCAATGAAACATCTTTAAGGGCGTTTGTGCCATTGTCGTATGTTTTTGAAACATGTCTGAATTCAATCACGATATGCACCTTTCCTTTATAAATTATTCTGAAAAATAACTAAAATTAGAAACAATAACACATAATAGTCATTGTTGGTTTTCATTATACCACAAAATATTGTATTTGTAACACATTTTATAGAAAGTTAACATTTATCGTCGTTTTACACAAAAACATTTCATATTATTGTTGATTTTGTATAAGGTATAAAAATAAGATGAGGTTTCATCTGTAGTTAAAGTAGTCAAGGCCCCCTACCGATAATCATTAGAATTAAACTATCCTATGTTCGACAAATTGGAGTTTGTCGGGGTGTTCCCCCCTTCCGTCACTCGCTATACTCGTGCCACCTTCCCCTCGTAGGGGGAAGGCTATAATAGGCTCCACCCTTGAGGGGGAGCTGGATTGCCGTAGGCAAGACTGAGGGGGGTTAAATCAAATCATCCCGACAAATTCAAATTTGACGCTCGTTGCCACGTCAGCGAAAACAGTCCACCGGACTGTTTTCTTCCGCAAATCTAAGATTTGCTCCTTCCTTGTTCGAATCCCCTCCTTTTTCATTATAAAACAAAAACAGAGCACACAAGAAGTGTACTCTGTTTTCCTGGCACGCCGGAAGGGATTCGAATTATAAACTCACAATGCGAATGGGGGATTCGCATTGTGCTCTTCGCTAAAAACGATTCCCCGAATCGTTTTCTTAACGCTCAGACCCTCACGGGTTCGAATCCCATATTACAAAACATAAAATTAAAAGAGAGTCTGCAAAAGCAAACTCTCTTTTAATGGCACGCCGGAAGGGATTCGAACCCCCGACCTTTTGGTTCGTAGCCAAACACTCTATCCAGCTGAGCTACCGGCGCATAACAGTTTTAACTGCCCGAATATAATACCATTACAAGTTGAAAAAGTCAACAGTTTTTTTATTATTTGCAGAATAAATCTTATCCTTTTAAAATTCTCCTGCAATTGATGTTTTCATAAATTCCTGAAAGTCACAATTTATACTGTTCCCAATCCAAGCTTTCACATAAATGCTTGGGAATGAGCAGAAAGGGAGGATTTCAATTCCTGCATTTTCATATTCCCTGACACCTTCATAATTCACTCCTCTTTTCAGGTTAACAAGGTAGACGGGAATATTTTTTTGTTTGGCTTTTTTTATAAAATCAAGAAACTCCTGACTTTTGATGTTCACAGTACCTGAATGATATGGTCTTAAAATTATTGCTTTTACTCCGTCCAAATCATAATCATAAATTGCACCCGGAGAAACCGTAACAACTAATGTATATGAATTCTCTGATAACTCAAATTTGCCCAAGGATGATTTTACAGTCGCCGGTGGCAGACTATAAACCTTATCATCGGCTTCATTGAACATTATAACTCTGTTGCCCTGATGGAATTCAACTTTCTTGTTATCATTTGAGTAAGCAATATAAACACCGGTACCCTTTTTATTTTTTATAAAATCAACTGCACCATTAAAATTCATTTGTCCGTTTGAACGGAAATCTGCCATAGGATACTGTGCAGAAACCAACAAAACGGGGATTTTGCAATTGCCTACTGCGTATGAAAGTGCAGAGGCAGAGAATTGGAGGGAATCCGTACCGTGAGTAACAATAATACCATCATAATCCCTTGAAACACTATCGCAAACAATATCAACTAAAGAATTTATTTCCTTATATGAAAGGTACTCACTATGGAGGGTAAAAGGCTCAAGCACTTGGAATTCAACATCATTATACTTTTCTGAATAATTGTTCACGACAAGCCTTTTAGCATTGTCATCAGTATAAATATATCCGTCGTGAATCACACTACCGATTGTTCCGCCTGTTAAGATTACAAGAATTTTCATTTTAAGCACCCCTAATCATTTATATATTATACAGTTTATATTCTTTTATTTCAATTGCTTATTATGACAATTTTCTCGCAAGTGAAATATTACAATTAAGAAAAAAGGAGGTTTAAAAATGAGTGTAAAGATTGAATTTCAAGATGAATCACTATTTTGCAGACTAAATGGCGAAATTGACCACCACACAACCTTACCTATTCGTCTTGATATTGACGAACGAATTGAAAATTGCCGTCCGCAAACTGTAATTCTGGATTTTACCGATGTAACCTTTATGGACAGTTCGGGAATCGGACTTGTTATGGGCAGGTACAAATTGCTTGGTGAGTTGGGTGGTAGTCTGGAAGTAATTGGTCTTTCCGATAACTCTTACAAGGTTATGCGACTTGCAGGTCTTGACAGAATTGCAAATATAAAAAAAGGAGGAAAGAAAATTGGTAATAAATGAATTTAAAATGGCTGTTGACAGTCGTTCAATAAACGAAAGTTTTACCCGTGTTACAGTGTCTGCATTCGCATCCCAACTTGACCCTACAGTTGAAGAAATAAATGACATTAAAACCGCTGTCAGCGAGGCTGTTACAAACTGTATTGTTCACGGATACAAAAATAATGTTGGCAGGGTTTACATAAGTGCAAAAATTCACAATGACGGAAAAATTGTAATAACTGTAAAAGACCGTGGTTGCGGAATAAGTGACATAAAAAAGGCACGGGAGCCACTTTTTACCACTCTTGGCGGTGACCGTGCAGGACTTGGTTTTTCTGTTATGGAAAGCTTTATGGACAAGGTATCTGTACGCTCAACAGTCAACAAGGGTACTACTGTCACTCTCACTAAAAAAATCTGTGGTCGCAAAAAATGACAAGGGACGAACTTATTCTTAACAACTTAGGTCTTGTGGGCAAATGTGCCTCAAAATTCATTGGTAAAGGCGTTGACTATGAGGATTTATATTCTGCAGGATGTGTCGGACTTATCAAAGCGGCTGACGGTTTTCGCGAGGACCTTGGTTTTGCATTTTCCACCTATGCTGTTCCTTCCATTTTAGGTGAAATCAAACGGATTTTTCGTGATGATGGTACTATTAAAATAAGTCGTTCATTAAAGGAGGAAGCACGAAATCTTTTGATTGTAAAAGAAAAGTTTGAAAAGGAAAATGGCATTGAACCAACCGTTTCAGAGTTGGCAAGGCTCATTAACAAGAGTATTCCCGAAACGGCTCAGTTAATCTGTGTTTTGCAACCCGTTAAATCGTTAACCGCTGACAATGATGACGAAAATCAAATCGACATTCCCGCAGAGGATGAATATACTCCAATTGACAACAGACTTTCTGTTCAGCAAATATTAAATCAATTATCCGAAAAAGACAGGGAACTGATTTCCCTAAGGTTTTTTCGCGGACTTACCCAAAGCAAAACAGCGGATATACTTGGAATTTCACAGGTTCAGGTTTCGCGAAAAGAAAAAATAATCTTATCGGAGTTACGAAAAAAACTGACGGGCTGAAAAATTTGATATTTTTCAAGAGATATGATAGAATATAAAAAGTATTCTATCATATTTTTTTGGGAGAGCATTATGAAACAATCTCGCTATTCTACAATAAGCAAAATCGTGGCTGTTCTTTGCCTTGTTTCCATATTATTTACATCTTGTGCAAGCACATTCAGTATTGACAAAGTCAGAGCAGACTCACTTGAATATATCAATGCTGACTACTCCGGTGATAATATGCACAAAGTCAATGAGGATACATACACATCCGTTTGCTCATCGGGTCTTATTGAGTTACTTTTTGATGAGTCAACTGCCACTGTTGCAATCCGTGATAACCACACAAGGAAAATATGGAATACTCTTCCGTCAAACAATATAACCAAGCAGATTAGTGCATCCGCAGTTGAAATTGTCCTCTCAAACGGTGATGGTAAAATCTACACTCTTAATTCTCAGGATAATTCCGTTAACTTCGGAAATTTCTCCTACACTTTAGGTGTTGACGAGGTTACTGTTAAATATGCCTTCGGTCTTACAAAGGAAAGTGGTGCAAAAAGCATCTCCGAAGTGGATAAAGGCGAAATCCGTGCTGATTTGACTGTTACATACAGACTGAAAGACGGCTCGCTTCTTGTAAATATCAATATGAACAACCTCTCTCTTCCGAAAGATGTTTACCTTGAAAAGATTACTGTGCTTAATAATTTTGGTGCTTACGAAACAAGTGGCGAAAATGATTATATTTTTGTACCCGACGGCAGTGGTGCTCTTATTATGACAGGACAAAGGGACGACAGCTTTTCACCTGTTTCCCTATCTGTTTATGGTGAAAATCTTGCTACCACAAAGACGATTTCCGAATCCAAATGCCTGTTAGGTGCTTTTGGTCTAAAAAATGGTGATAACGCATTCCTTTGCATTATAGAAAAGGGCGATGCTATTGCACAGATAAATGCTAACAGAAATAATCCTACATCCCTTAATGCTGTTTACGCAAGCTTTTCTACAACAGATATTCTCAAAAATGAAAAGGAAAACAAGGTGACACGATACTATGGTTATCAATACCAAAGCGAAATTCAATTATGTTACCGTTTTCTTTCCGGCAAGTCTGCAACATATTCCGGTATGGCAACTA
The DNA here is from genome assembly GCA_045602655.1 of Candidatus Fimenecus sp. Taxonomy (GTDB): domain Bacteria; phylum Bacillota; class Clostridia; order Oscillospirales; family Acutalibacteraceae; genus Fimenecus. The sequence continues at coordinate 4,773 of JAZSBY010000052.1, forward strand.
CCTGTCGTGAAAACTTAATCCGAAATTCTATTCTTCCTGCCGAGTCACTTTCTGTTAACAGTGAGCATATCCCTATGATTATTTCCTTACAGGCAGGGTATCAGAATGAAAAGGGGAAATATGTTGTGCTGTCCGACTTTGAGCAGTCACTTTCCCTTGTAACGCTCTTAAAAGCAAAGGGAGTTAACAATATTTATCTGCAATATAAAGGTGTTTATGAAAACGCCAATAATGGTGGGAACGACGATTTTGATAAATTAAAAAACGCACTTGGTAACTCAACAGATTACGAAAATCTATACAATTACCTAAATAGTCAAAAGTTTTCATTGTTTATTGACACAGACATTCTTTCTTGCAAAGACAATTCTCCCGTTGCAAAATCCGTTGACGGAAAGCCAATAAAGAATGAGTTGGGAAAGCCTTTCCCGAAATCCAATGCAACACAGGCATTTTTGAAAATGAACAATTTTGAAGACAGAGTTAACAGTATTCTTACAGACTCTGAAAACTTAATGTTTGACGGCTATTGTCTTAACGATATGGGAAAATATCTTTACTCTGACTACTCAAACAATTCATATTCAAGAAATCAGGCACAGACAGAAATTTTTTCTCAAATCCCAACCCTTGCTACAAACAAATCGCTAATGGTTGAACACGGTAATTTTTACACAATCAAAGGTGCTGATACTGTTTTAAACATTCCCACAACACCTCTTGCATATAAAGAAAGTTACGCTTATGTGGGAATTCCGTTTATCCAGATGCTTGTTCACGGAATGCTGGAATATAGTTCTGCTCCCTTAAATATTTCAGATGATATGCAAACCTTGTTCTTGAAATCCGTTGAATATGGTTGTATTCCAAGTGCATACTGGTACTGTACTGCATTTGATGAAAAGCACGATGCTTCTTATTACTACGATAACAACATCAACGATATGGTAACATTCTATACAAGAGCAAATCAGGCACTTTCTGATTTGCGTGAATCAAGAATGACATCCCACCAACAAGTTCAGTCAGGTGTTTATTGCACCGAATATGACAACAGCACAAAGGTTTATGTTAATTACACAAATAAAGAGGTAACCATACACGGTGTTGTTGTAAATGCATTAGATTGTGTGACAATTTCATAAAAAAGAATATAGTGCTAAAAAAGTGGCTGATATGCAATATATCAGCCACTTTTAACATTTTTAGTTGTTATCTGAAAAATCTGTCAAACCAATCGACAAATATATCTCCGCCGATAATATCATCAGGCTCTAACTGGAATTCTGCAATATCCCATACATATATTGTAACGGCAGAACCTTTGATATGGCTTGTTCCCTCTCCCGGTGAAATTTCTGCAACTGTTCCTGCTTCGTTATTTCCGAGATTTGGCTTAACCTCAACAGTTACCACAAAGCCTGCTTCCTCAAGTTGAGTTTTTGCCACATCCTCCGTCATTCCCACAACCTTTGGAATAACCACATATTCTGGTCCCTTACTTACCACAAATGTGATTTCAGTTCCCTCTTCAACCATTTTTCCCGGTGTTATACTTTGAGAAATAATATATTCTTTTTCAATTGTATTGCTGTAATCATATACAATTTTAATCTTAAATCTCTTATTCTGCACGGGATTGGAGGTTATCTCCTTATAAGACCAGTTTGTAAAATCAGGCACTTCAATAAGGTCCCCAACTGTTGTAGATTCCTCAACAGGAGTATCTGCCCCACGGTTTGAAATCATCTCATAGGCTATCCATCCGCCAAAAGCTAAAAGTCCAACAATTAAAATTACTATAAATGTTTTAAACGCTGTGCTGGCAGGTGTATCTTCTTCTACATACACCACCTCCGGTTTTTTGCTTTCTTCAGAAGGCACATTCACACCTGAATATGATGACATAACACTTGATGGGGTAGCAGAAAGTTCATCACGCAGAGTTTCAATATCCTTTGTTCGCTCCTGCGGGTCAACCTGCAAGCCGTTCATCAACGCATTGATTACATAGGCAGGAATAATTTCTGCATATCTTGCAGGGATTATCAGCTGGTCATTTTTTGAACGAGCAACGGAATCTTGCGGAACACTTCCCACCAATGCTCTGTACAAAACAGCACAGAAGGAATAAACATCCGCTCTGCAACCTGCTTTAAACTCACTACCGTATTGCTCAATAGGTGTATATCCGTCAAAAACTTCAGGAGTAAGTTTTGTTCCGTACAATCTGCTGTCAGCAATTGAAAAACCGCTGAGTCGAAGCTTTCCGTCGCGACCAATCATCAATGTATCAGGACTGATGCCACAATGTATTATTCCTTTTTTATGCAGGGTTGAAAGCAAAGTGAGAACAGGCATAAAAAGTTGGCTTGCTTTTTCCCAATTGAGGTATCCTGTTTTACTTCTCAATAAAAAGTCCCTTAAAGAGATGGCTTCAAAATACTCACTAATTGCGTAAACAGTATTATTTTCCTCCACTATATCCAAAACTGGAATATGTGCTGAAAAGCCCCTTATCATAGCAAGTTTTGACCACAAATCCTTAAACTGGCTCAGATATGAAAAATAAATATCCTTAAATTCATCAGCAACAACTACCTGAACACCGTCGCTATTTCTTTCACAGTATTTTTCAAGATAAAACTCTCTTATTATAACGGGAGTTTCACTATCAATATCGTATGAGATGTATGTAGCACCCTCACTGTTTGAGGAAAGCACACAACCGATAACATATTTCCCACCTATAACAGTTTTTAAGGGCAGGTTAGGTGAAAACTGAGGTGAATCAACAATATATCCACAGCATGAGCATTGTAATTCGCCGTTTAATTCGCTCATACAGTTCATACACAGGTTGTCGAGATTCATACTGCATTTCCTCCTTTTACAATTTTTACAAAAATAATATACCACATATGATAATAAAGTCAAATTACAGTTTTATTACATTTCATGGAAATTTTGTTATGTTTCGTCGGATAAAACCATTTCTGCACATTTAACACCATCAACGGCAGCAGAAACAATTCCTCCTGCATATCCTGCACCTTCACCACAGGGATAAAGTCCACGGATATTTGTCTGGTAAAATTCATCACGAAGAATTCGCACAGGGGATGAGCTTCTTGTTTCGGGGGCAGTCAGCACTGCCTCACCCATAGCAAAGCCTTTAAGCTTTTTATCCATCTGCACAAGAGCATCCCGCATTGTATTAACAACTTTTTGTGGTAAAACCTCGCTGATGTCACCCATTGTAACACCTGTTGTGAATGATGGTTTAACGCTACCTAATTTTGTAGATTTCTGTCTTTTTAAGAAATCTCCCACAAGGGTTGCAGGTGCGGAGTAATCACTACCACCAAGGTTGAATGCCTTTTCCTCGATTTCTTTTTGCAACTGAAAGCCTGAAAGAGGATGTTCACTTGGGAAGTCAGCAGGTTCAACACCTACAAGGATAGCAGAGTTTGCATTTTCCTTATCACGGGCATATTCGCTCATACCATTTGTTACAACTCCACCCTTTTGAGATGAAGCACAAACAACAGTACCACCCGGACACATACAGAAAGTATATGCCCCCCTGCCGTGGGGTGGATGACAAGCAAGTTTATAATCAGCTGCCTTTAATTTAGGATGATTTTTATATTCACCATATTGAACAGAATTGATATATTCCTGCGGATGCTCAATTCTTGCTCCCACAGAAAATGGCTTTTGCATCATATTGATACCCTTGCCATAAAGCATTTCAATAGTATCCCTTGCAGAATGACCAATTGAAAGAATAAGAGCATCTGTTTCAATATCCTTTTCCCTGCCGTATTTATCTTTCACAGTTACACCGTGGATAAAATTATTGGCAACAATGATGTTTGTAAGTTGTGTTTCAAAAAGTACAGTACCGCCAAGGGAAATAATCTCCTCACGGATGGCTTTTACTGTTTCTTTGAGTTTATCAGTACCGATATGGGGTTTTGCATTTGTAAGAATATCCCGGGGTGCACCGTGGGAAACAAATTCCTGGAATACAAAACGACAACGACTATCTTTAATTCCCGTTGTGAGTTTTCCGTCAGAAAATGTTCCTGCACCACCCTCACCATACTGAATATTTGATGTTTCGTCAAGAATACGGTTAGTCCAGAAATTACTTACATCTTCCGTTCTTGAATCAATATCCCTGCCTCGTTCAACAATTATGGGACAATGACCGCTGCGAGCAAGAATCAGTCCTGCAAACATTCCCGCAGGTCCAAACCCTGCAACAACAGGTGGCAGAGTGCTTTTTCTATTGGACTGTGGCAATTTGTATTCGTATTTCTGGCACTTTGTAACACGGTTATTATTAAGACTTTCTAAAATTTTATCTTCATCACCGTCAACAGTTACATCTGCCGTGAAAACAAAACGCACTTCACCTTTTCGGCAATCCACACTCTGTTTGAAAACCTCTGTTTTTAGTATTCTGTTTTTGCTTATTCTCAAAGTCTTGACAACTGCATCTTCTATGTCGTGAAAATCGCAGTCAAGGTCAAGTTTTATTTCACTGATTCTGAGCATTATTTATCCTCTCACCTATTGTGTGTCCTGCCATTCTGCCTGAACTCCAAGCCCATTGTAAATTGTAACCGCCACAGTCACCGTCAATGTTAAGTGCCTCACCGCAACAGAACAGATTCTGAACCAACTTTGATTCCATTGTGTCACTGTTAAATTGTGAGCAGTCCGCACCACCTGCTGTAACCTGAGCAAAGTCAAAACCACGGGCAGTTTTAATCTTGATTCTCCAGCACTTACAGAGTTTTGCAAGTTTTAATATTTCATTATCGCTTAATTCAGCAATTTTGCCGTTTGGTGCAATTCCGCTTTCTTTTAACAATGTTATGCACAACTGCTTGTTCATAACACCAATAAGCACATTTTCACAAAGTCCTGTACCGAATTCACGACGGTCAAAAAGATAATTTTCAATTTCATTAAGTGAAAAATCGGGAGTCACATCAATATCAATATAAATATCATCCGATGGTGACATTGACACAAATCGTGACAACTGCATAATGGGAATTCCTGAAAGTCCGTAGTCAGTAAATTGAATTTCACCATAATTTTGGAGGACTTTTTCATTATCTATAATCAAATCCATTCTGCAGACTGAACGGACGCCTTTAAGTGCCTTTGTGAAATTGTCGCAGTTAAGTGAAACAAGAGCAGGTGCAATAGGGGTTATCCTGTGTCCGTTCATTTTAAGAAGGTCATAGGAATCTCCGTCAGTACCGTGAACCTTTGCAGCCTTTCCTCCTGATGCCACTATCACAAAATCAAAACGGTCTTTATTGTTTATTACCAATTTCTGTACAGCACCGTTAAAAACGGATTTCAAATGTACAACATTGTAATCACAGATTATTTCAACACCCAAACGCTCACATTCAAAACGAAGTGCATCCAATACTGAAGATGCCTGATTTGACAAAGGATAAACTCTGCCCTCGTCCTCTTCACGGGTATAAAGTCCCATATTATTAAAGAATTCTATATTGCTTTCAGGTGTGTATTTATTAAGGACAGTCTGTGCAAAGTCCGTGTCCCCTCTGAATCCCGAAGATGCAGAATTCATATTGGTCAAATTGCATCTTCCGTTACCGGTAACCAAGATTTTTTTGCCCACACGAGGTAATTTTTCAATTATAGTGACCTTTACACTATCTCTGTCCTTAACGGTCTGCATAATCTCAATAGCACAGGCAAGTCCCGATGCACCGCCACCAATTACAGCAACTTTAAACATCACTCATCCCTGCCTTTCGAGATAATCATAAAGTCTTTCAATAGTATCTGCACTCATAACATGCTCCATCTGGCAAGCATCATTTTCAGCAGTTTTTTCATCAACACCAAGGGTATCAATTAAAAAGTGCTTAATGAGCTTATGTCTTCTCAACACATTTGCAGCATAGGTTTCGCCCTGTGGAGTAATTATAATATCCCCATAGGTTACATGCTCTAAATATCCGTTTTGAGTAAGAGTGTTGACTGCACGATTAACGCTTGGCTTTGACACACCAAGAAACTCTGCAATATCAGTAAGTCTTACACTATTCTTCTGTTTTGAGATAACAAAAACTGCTTCAAGATAGTCTTCAAGAGAGGATGTCATATTATAATTATCGTTTCTCATTTTTATATTCCTTATTGTTTTATTTTATTATATTATTTTACCACAAAATTAGCCAAATAGTCAATAAGGCTAACAAAAAGCCCCTTGAAAAACCCAAGGGACCATATAAGTACTATTTGCTATCAATTTTACTTTCTGCCAAGTTGTAAACTTCTTTCCTGTCATCTTCGGTCATTGAACGGACTCTGGCAATCAGTGCTCTCTCTTCCTTTGTAAGTTTAGAAAGATACCAGTTTTCCTCGTTCTTATCAAATTCAGACAAGTTACCCACTAAACTACCATCAAGTTCTTCAAAAAAAGCCACAAGTGAAAGATTATAAAACTTTGATAGTTTAATAATGGTGTCAAGGTCAGGAGAACGCCTGCCAATTTCATATCCGCAGTATGCCGAACGGGTAATACCCAAGGCATCTGCAAGCTGTTGCTGTGTCAGCTTATTCTGTAATCTTATTACTTTAAGTTGATGATAATATTTCAAGGCACTCTCCCCTTTTTTTCATTATACAACACAATCAAGCCTTTCTGCAATAAGAATTTGCAAAATTTACATCAATATGGTAAAATAGTGCTTAAATGAAAGGATGATTTTATGCCTTATATTATTTCAGCAGTAATTATTGTGTTTTTTATAGTTGTTTTATTTGCCCTTGCAATTGGAATTCTTAACACTGCAGGTGTCAACAAAAGATGTGATGGTGACGAAAACCTGAAATACCTGAAAGCAAAGAATTTTGATAATCTCAATGCTTTGCCAATCAGTTTTGAGTCCGACAAAAAGCAAAAGCTTAACGGATTTTTATACAGCAGTGCAAAGGTTGACACATATAAAGGTCTTATTGTTTTCTCACACGGTATGGGTGCAGGTCATCTTGCGTACACCACTGAAATCAACTATTTTGCTCAAAAGGGCTATATTGTTTTAGCATACGATAACACAGGCACTTGTACCTCTGAAGGCAAAAAAATCAAGGGCTTTGCCCAAGGTATTATTGACCTTAAATATGCCCTAAAATTTGTGAAAAGTCGAGATGACTTAAAAGACTTATCCGTACTTTTAGTTGGGCACTCCTGGGGTGCATACAGCGTTTCCAATGTTTCGGCACTTAAACCAGATGTTGAAATCAAGGGAATTGTTGCGTTTTCACCGTTCAACTCAATGAACAAGCTTATTCGTGATATTGCAAAGCAAAAAACAAAAGTTAATCTTTCAATTCTAAGCCCGTTTTTTGATATTGTGAATTTTGTTCGTTTTGGTAAAGCAGGAAATCTTCGTTCTTGCGACACTATTAACTCAAACTCAATTCCTACTCTTGTTATGCACGGTGGAAATGATATGCAGGTTACGGTTAAAAACAGTCCTGTGGGTAAAAAGCATAGAATAAAAGATAATCCGAATGCAAGAACAGTTCTTTACGACAGCAAGTATCATAATGTTTACCTTGCAAAGGATGCTGAACAATACTTAAACGACACCTTTGCAAAGATTGAATCTTTTGGTAAAAACAGTCCTGAGGCTTACGAAATCTATCAGAACATTGACTATGCCCTTATTACAAAAGAGGATTTGTCAGTTATGGAAACAGTTTCTTCTTTCCTTGAAGAGTGTGTTATGAAAAGGGATTTTCTTACAGAATAAGGTGGGTTTATGATATTCAAAAGCAAAACTGATTACTCAAAAAATACTCAATACAGTAGTGAAATGACCACCAAAAAGAATAACTACACATTTCTTAATGAGAAATATGCTCTGAAAAATCAGACTGTGCTTTTAGGCGATTCAATCACTGACTTTTTTAATTACTATGAGTTGTTTTATGATTTTTGCAAATCAAGTGGTCAGGCTGTTTATAACCGTGGAATAAGCGGTGACACAACTGACAGACTGTTAGAAAGACTTTATGACAATGTGATTTCTCTTGAGCCTAAAAACCTTGTACTTCTTATAGGTACAAATGACATCAGCCGTGGACTTCCTCTTTCTGCAACAGTGGAAAACATTGAAAAGATTATAACGGACATAAAAAATGCTTGTCCGGATGTAAATTTCATCATTGAGGCAGTTTACCCTATCAACGAAAATATGCGTGATAAATTTGAAAAACGCAGTAACAAGAAAATCAGCGAAATGAATAATGAAATCATTAAGCTTTGTGAAAAACACAATTGTGTGTGGCTTGATTTTACGGACCAACTTAAAGACGCAAGCGGTAATCTTAAAAAGGAACTCACCTACGACGGGCTGCATATCAACGCACAAGCCTATGAGATTATTACAAAAAATGTAATTCCATTATTAAAAGAATAAAGTCGGTAAAAGTACCGACTTTATTTTTTTAGGTTATTTGTCGCGGGATTGTTGATTAGTTCCCCTTCATCCGTAAATCTTGACCCGTGGCAGGGACAATCCCAGCTGTGCTCTGCCGAATTCCATTTTAATGCACAACCTAAATGCGGACAACGCTTTTTTGACGGAGTTAAAAGCCCCACTGTTGATTCAAAAATGTTTATTGGTAACTGTGTTGTCAGCACACTCCTTGACGGGTTAAACAGTTCTTCATAATCATTCCTTTTATTAAGAATGATGTCACAAAGTAACTCTGCCGAAACCAAAGAAGATGTCATTCCCCATTTATTAAATCCCGTTGCCACAAGAACATTTGGAATTCTGTCAGAATATCTGCCGATATACGGTACGGAGTCAAGACTCATACAGTCCTGTGTTGCCCATTGGTATTTTATCGGGTTGGACGGGTAGTGAATTGCCGAAAAGGCACGGAGTTCACGATAATTTCCACCGTCCTTTCCTGTTCTGTGGTCACCGCCACCTATTAACAGATAATCCCCATAATTACGGAAGGACATTCCCTTTTTTGCCTCATCCACAAACATTCCGTCAATTTCAGGTCCATTCTCAACAGCAATTACATAGGACCTTTCCTGAAAAAGTTTCAATGAATACAAGCCAAATTTATTCATAAACGGAAAATGTGTTGCTACAATAAAATAATCGGCTGTAATTATTCTATCCTGCGTAAAAGCCTGATTTCCACGGATTTCAATGACTTTTGTGTTTTCGTAAATAGTCAAATCCTTTGAAATATAGGATAAAAATTGCAAGGGGTTAAACTGTGCCTGATTTTGAAATATAACTGCCCCTGCTATGTCAACCGGAACAGGGATTTCACCACAGAAATCAGGGTTGAAACCAAGACGGACTAATGCGTGAAGTTCTTTTTCGATTTTTCTTGTATCGTTTACAGAATAAACATAGTTTTTCTTGTTTTCAAAATCGCAGGGTATTTCTTTACACATTTCGCGGTATTTTTTCACTGCATTTTCATTGGCTTTTAGATACATCTGTGCTTTTTCAATACCTAAATGTTTAATCAGTTTATCGTAAATCAGTCCGTGTTGTGAGGTTATTTTCGCAGTTGTATTTTGTGTAACGCCCTTGCACACTCTGTCTGCTTCAAGAACAACACAATCAACACCTTTTTGCTTTAAGATATAAGCAGAAAGAACACCTGTTATCCCACCACCTATAATTGCAACCTGAGTTTTAATGTCCTCGTTTAGTTTTGGAAAGGTTTTAAATTCAGAATTCGCAGTCCATACAGATAACATATAAATCACCTGTAATAGTATAAACAAAAATCAGATATTCATTCTGCTTTGAATAGGGTTGTAAATATACATTACAACAAATATTATTTTATTTAACAAAAACGGTAATCAAACTTGCTTTTTGTTTTAGTGGTGGTATAATTACTGAATGTAGTATTTTTCAAAAGGGAGAAGCCGGATGAAAACAAAAAAATTTATATTAAACATCTCATTATCAGGTATGTTTTTGGCTTTAGCCTATGTAATGCCGTTTCTCACAGGACAAATTCCTGAAATCGGCTCAATGCTCTGTCCTATGCACATCCCAATTCTTCTTTGCGGATTTGTATGTGGTGCACCTTACGGACTGGTTGTAGGTGCGATTGCTCCAATTCTTCGTTCATTAACCCTTGGGATGCCTCCACTTTTTCCAAAGGCAACAGCAATGGCATTTGAACTTGCTGTTTACGGACTTATAGCAGGATTTCTTTACAATGTATTGCCAAAAAAGAAAATCAATATTTACATTTCTCTTATAGGTGCAATGGTTGTCGGGAGAATCGTCTGGGGATTTACAATGTTCTGTCTTTTGGGCTTTGATTACGAAAAATTCAGTCTTACAGCATTCTGGACAGGTGCCGTTGTTAATGCAACACCCGGAATTATTATACAGGTTGTTCTCATCCCCGTTATTATAATGGTTTTAGAAAAAGCGAAGTTGCTTAATATCCGTTAGTTTTGCTTCGTATTATAAAACTACATATTTTTTAACAGTTTAAAAGGGGTTCTTGACAGGCTTAACAGCCTGCAGAACCCCTTAATTTATATAGTTTTATACGGTCTATATTATTTTAGTTTTACCAAACTACTGTAACCTTCATTCCCTCAACCTTATATGTTGAGTCGCCTGTTTCCTCATTTTCAACAGCCTCTGTGAAGGCGTTTCTCATTGTTACATCCTCAAACAGAATTGAAAATTCTGCAGTCAACTCTTCAGGTTCATAAACTCTTCCGTTCATTTTAAAGCCGTTAATCCACCAATGCTTCTGAGGACCTAAATTAAGAATAACTGTATCACCACAAGTTATTTTAAGAGTCATTTCCATAAGCTGGTCGTCAGTAGCACAGTTGTAATATGTGCCAAGTTCTTCTCCCGGAACACGGTTGTAAATACCCACCTCAGCACCTGTTGAAATGAATACATAGTTGCCTTTCCAAACCTGAATCATCCACTCAAGACCGTCGTAGTCAAAGTGGTATCTGCGAGTGTCAATAGTATAGAAAGGAATAATATCAGCAGCTTTATCGTAAATAACAGCAAAACCGAAGTTTCTCTGCCAGCTGTCAATAACAGCATAAACCGTCATATCATACACGTTGAAATCAAAGCCGATACCAAGCATACCTGTTCCGTCAGCACCATAGATTTCGCCTGTTTCCTTGTTAATAAGAATTCCTGTTCCAAGCGTTTCTGAATAGCCATCCTTATAAATTACTCTTACAGAAAGCTGATAAAGAATAGGGTCGTCAGTTGGCTCTGCATACACTTCGCATTTTGAGATAATGCTCATATATGCACCTATAAGATGGCAGATAAGTGCCATTGTGCCGTTGCCCTCAGCATCAAATTTTTCACGCTGTGCATAGGCTTGATTTCTGAATTCAACAGGGTCAATTTCAAAGGTTTCACAAATAAAAGTTGAACCGTTATTGAGAGCAGGAAGACTCTTTATAATAGCCTGTGCGTCAAAACCACTGTTTTCCACAATATAGACATTGAGGCTATCCAAATAATCGTCAAATTCAACCTCTAACTTTTCACTACTTGGGAATCTGTCATTAGTAACCAATCTGAAAAAATCACTTACAACACTGATTTTCTGAACAAATTCAGCAGTTGTGATTGCGGGTCTTCCGCCTTCGGAAAGAACTTGTGCATATTCAGCACGAGTTGCAGGAAGTGTTGGCTTTGCAGCAAAAGCAGGTGTCGCCATTGTAAATAGAAGTGTCATAGCCAACAACAAAGCAGTAAACTTACTAACAATTTTCATTTTCATTGTCCTTTCAAAAATAAATCGAAAAGTATTATACCACTTTCTTTAAAAAAATCAATGGTTTATAATGGTATTATTTACATTTTCTCTTTATTTTAGTAACAAAGTGTGATATAATTTTTTCATTATTATTTAGGAGATGTAGAGAATGAGCGATAATCGCGGTATGCAGTATGCGGAGATTTTGTCAAAACTTATTAAGGTTGAAACAATTTCATCAAGGGAAGATAAGGACAGAACAAAGTTTTTAGAGTTTCACAAGGTGCTTCGTGAGACTTTCCCAAATCTTTTCAACACACTTGAATGTGAAGTTTTTGACGGTAGCCTTCTACTTAAATGGAAGGGTACGGATTCTTCACTTAAACCCGTTATGCTTATGAATCACCACGATGTTGTTGAGGCAAGTGGCGAATGGAAATATCCTCCATTTTCAGGTGAAATTGCAGAGGGCAGAGTATGGGGCAGAGGTACACTTGATACAAAGGGTGGCCTTGCCATGATGTTCCAGGCTGCTGAAGAGTTAATCAAAGAAGGCTTTACACCCAAAAGAGATACATATTTTGTTTCAACCTGCACAGAGGAAACAGGTGGTGAGTGTGGTAATGCTATGTCACTTGCTCTTAAAGAGAGAGGTCTTGATTTCTATATGGTTCTTGACGAGGGTGGTATGATTCTGTACGACCCAATCGGTGGTGCTGACGGCACATTCGCTATGATTGGCGTTGGTGAAAAGGGTTATATGGACCTTAAATTCATCGCAAAATCAAATGGTGGCCACGCTTCTGCACCCGGCAAGAACACTCCACTTGTACGACTTGCAAAGTTTATGTGTGAAGCAGAAAAATCAGAATGCTTTGATGTTGAAATGTCACCAACAATTAAGGAAATGCTTACACGCTTTGCACCTACAATGAGTGGTGTTATGAAAATGGCTTGTGGTAATACAAAGGCTTTCAAGCCTGTACTTGAGAAGGTTATGCCAATGATTTCACCATCAGGGGCAGCACTTCTTCGCACAACTCTTGCTTTCACAATGAGTAAAGGTAGCGACGGCTCAAATGTTATCCCGCAAGAGGCTTGGGTTGTCGGTAATATGCGTTATTCCCACCATCAAGGCAAAAAATCAAGTGTAGAAAACATTATTAACCTTGCAAAAAAATATGATATTGAAACAGAGATTATAGAGGACGGAATGGAGTCAGGTATTTCTGATTTCAACGGCGAACAGTTTAAGTTCATTGAAAAAGCAGTTAATGCTGTTTTCCCTGAGTACAAACCTGTTCCATACATTATGAACGGTGCTTCTGATAGCAGATATTTTACAAGAGTTTGTGATAATTGCCTTCGTTTTGTTCCGTTCAACATTGACAATCAACAGTATGCAAGTGTTCACGGTATTGACGAAAATGTTAGCATTGACACTCTCGCTCCTGCAGTTGATTTCTACAAATATGTAATTAAAGAGGTATAATTGAATGGCAAAAACCCAGAAAAAAGGTCTTGACATAAGTGCTAAATCCTTTATTGGTGCGATAGTTATTATTTTTGCGTTGATGTGCTTGACCTATGTTGCAACATTTTTCATTCCCGGCGGTGAATACCAAAGAGTAACTGACGCAAACGGAATGGAAACCATTGTTACTGACAGTTTTAAATATGTGGATGGTGGAGTGCCGTTCTTCAAGTGGGTTTTGTCACCGTTTTTAGTCCTTGGTGCTGACGGTGGCGGGGCAATTATTGCCGTTATTGTGTTCTTGCTTGTAATTGGTGGTATTTTCACAGCCCTTGATAAATGCGGACTTATGGAGTATATGCTCAAAAAAATCGTCCACAAATTCGGAAAGCAACGATATACTTTAATGGCACTTGTTATGCTTTTCTTTATGTCAATGGGTGCTTTTATCGGCTCATTGGAAGAATGTGTGCCACTTGTTCCCATAGTTGTGGGACTTGCAGTAGCACTCGGTTGGGACGAGCTTACAGGACTTGGAATGAGTATTCTCTCTGCAGGATGTGGCTTTGCATCAGGTGTTTGTAATCCGTTTACTGTCGGTGTTGCACAAGAACTTGCAGGTTTACCCATGTTTTCGGGAATGTGGCTTCGATTTGTAGCTTTTTTAATCATCTACGGCATCGTCCTTTTCTTTGTCAAAGGTCACGCAAAAAAGATTGCAAAACCAATTGAACAAATTGATGTTAACGACGATTTTATCAGTGATAAGCGAATGGATAAAGCACTCGTGACATTTGCAGGTGTCTTGGGCTTCGGAATTTTAGTGGTATTAAGTTCTGTTTTCTTAACATTCTTACAGGACTACACAATGATTATCGTAGCACTTATGTTCCTTGTAGCAGGTCTTACATCGGTAATCATTTCAGGTATGAGTGGTAAGGATTTATTTAAGAATTTCATCTACGGAATTGTTACTATTCTTCCTGCCGTTTTAATGATTTTAATGGCAAGTTCAATTAAATACACTCTTATTGAGGGTAAAATTCTGGACACACTTCTTCATTCAGCAGTGGGAATTGCCGAAGCTCTGCCAAAGGGTGCAGTAATTCTCTTTATCTATTTAATTGTTCTTGTGCTTAATTTCTTTATAAGTTCAGGCTCTGCAAAGGCGTTTTTGCTTATGCCTTTAATTGTGCCGCTTGCACAGATTTTTGAAATCTCATCACAACTTTCCGTTATGGCTTTTGCCTTTGGTGATGGTTTCTCGAATGTTATGTACCCAACAAACCCTGTGCTTTTAATCAGCCTTGGTATGGCAGGAATAAGCTATGTTAAATGGTTCAAATGGACCTTTAAAATACAGTTCAGCATCCTTGTTGCAACATCACTTTTATTGTTGTTTGGTATGGCAATCGGATACAACTAATTTGATATGGTAGGGCGGGGTCAAGACCCCGCCGTGTTTAACGAAAGGAGAAAAAATGAAAGTCATAATCTGTTGTCTTAATTCAAAATATGTCCACGCATCTCTTTCTCCTTGGTGTTTGTTGTCGGGAATAAAGAATTTTTGCACCGAAAGTATTGAAGCATCTGTTATGGAAAGCACAATAAATGGGGATGTTTACGAATTTGCAGATAGAATCATAAAGGAAAAGCCTGATGTGGTATCCTTTTCTTCTTATATATGGAATATTACAAAAACTCTTGAGATTTGTCGATATATCAAGGAAAAACACCACTGCAAAATTGTGCTCGGTGGTCCCGAGGTGGCATTCCGTCAGGAAGATGTGCTTAAAAAATACGCTTTTGTTGACTTTGTTTTAGCAGGTGAAGGAGAATGGACATTCCCCGACTTTCTCAATAAACTAAATAATGATTTGTCCCTTGTTAACGGACTTTCCTATCGTGAAAACGGTAATTTCATAACAGTCCCCGAAAAAGAATATAGTGACACTCCCCCATCACCATATACTGACGAGTTTTTTGAGAATTTAAATGGCAGAATTTCATATATTGAAACAAGACGTGGTTGCCCCTACAGATGTGCGTTTTGTCTATCTGGAAGATGCTCAACATTAAGGTTTTTTGATATTGAACAAGTAAAAAATGATATTCTGAAGCTCTCGGTAAGTGGCACTAAAACAATAAAATTTGTTGACCGTACCTTCAATGCAAAGGCTGACAGAGCAAACGAAATACTTGAGTTTATACTCTCAAATTATGGTACTGCAATTCCCGAGGGTGTTTGCTTCCATTTTGAAATTGCAGGGGATATACTTAAAGATAGTACAATGAAAATTCTGTCACGGGCTCCGAAAGGGGTTTTTCAGCTGGAAATAGGTATGCAGTCCTTTAATGAAGCTACCCTTAAAGCAATTAACCGGAAAACAGATACTAAAAAGCTTATTGAAAACATTAAAAAGCTTATCTCGTTTGGTAATATGCACATCCATATTGATTTGATAGCAGGGCTTACAGGGGAGGATTTAAAGAGCTTTGAGCGTAGCTTTGATATTGGTTACTCCCTTAAAGCCAATATGCTCCAGATGGGCTTTTTAAAGCTCCTTTACGGAGCAGAAATGCGA
>JAZSBY010000053.1:0-15718 GCA_045602655.1 Candidatus Fimenecus sp.
GCTAAATCACAATGCAAGTGAGGGACTTGCATTGTGCTCTTCGTTAAAAACAGTCCACAGGACTGTTTTCTTAACACTCAGACCCTGCGGGTTCGAATCCTTCAAGTAAAATAAAAAAAGAACACTTGTTTTTTACAAATGTTCTTTAACTTTGGCGGAGAGCAAGGGATTCGAACCCTCGAAACCGTTTTAGCAGTTTACACGATTTCCAATCGTGCTCCTTCGACCAGCTCGGACAACTCTCCGTGTCAACAGTTCATTATTATATCTTATAATTTTTTTAAAATCAAGAGTTTTTTATAATATTCATCTGTTTTTGCATAGTATGTTCTGGGTGATTTTTTATGCGTAGTTTTGAATATAACAGAAATAATGCTGTTGAATATGCAAAAAGATGGGCATTATCAAGAAATCCACAATATTATGATTTTCACGGAATAGGTGGGGATTGCACCAACTTTGCATCACAATGTATTTATGCCGGGGCCGGAGTAATGAACTATACACCTGATTACGGATGGTATTACATTTCGCCTGATAACCGTGCAGCCGCTTGGTCAGGTGTGGAATTTCTTTACAGATTTTTAACATCTAATCGAAGTGTAGGACCTGTCGGCAGAGGTGCAGATTTAAGTGAAATTCAGTTAGGTGACATAATCTTTTTAAATAACGGACAAAGACTCTATCATACTCTTGTTGTAACGGGTTTTGATACAGATGGCGAGATTCTGATTTGTGCACATACAGTAGATTCATATATGCGACGACTTGACAGTTATAGATATTATTCTGCTTATCCTGTGCATATTGAAAAAGTGAATACTTGGTAAAAGAAAAAGGCAGTTTGAAACTGCCTTTAATTGTTATTTAACCATTCAACTGATTTCTTCAATGCTTCTATAGTTTTGGTTTCTAAAACAACAGTACAATTATGTTTTTTTGCTAATTTGATATATTTTTCAATATTGACATTACCCGTGCCCAGTGTCATATGGTCTTTTTTATCTTGTGCATCATGTAAATGTAAGTGAATGAGGTTATTTTCTCTATCTATAATAAATTTTTCATCAATACTATCAACACAATGGCTATGTCCAATATCAAAAGTTAACGCAAAAACAGAACTTTGAAGCAATATATCAATGGCTTCAATTTGAAAATCAGTATAACCACTTGTGTTTTCGATGCAAATTTTTATATCTGTATTTTTCAAATTTTTTTCAATTGTATTACGAAAACTAGTTATACTCTGCAAGTAATTATCTTTGTATTGTTCAAATAAATATACTTTTTTGTCAGGCAAAGTAAAATAAACACCTTTCGATAGATGCATATTGATAATTTTAACATCAAGCAGTTTTGCGATTTTTATTGTATCAAGTACAGTCTTCAAATATGCGTTAGCAACATAAATGTTAAAATCACTAACATTCAAGTTTTCGTCTAAATGTATAGTGTAAAATATGTTATTTTCTTCTTTTAATCTGTTTAATTTTTCAATATCTATATTTTCTAACTGATATTGGGGTAAATTCATATTTAATTCTATAAAATGGAAACCTAACTTTTTGCACAATCTAATTGATTCTTCTATTGTGTCATTCTCGATAAGAGTAGGAATTCCCCAAAACATAAACTCACCTCATATATACTACATCTGCTCTAAAATATAGTTTTTAACATCTTCTAATTTGCTCTCTTTCCATTTGCCTTCATCGGCTTTTTCGGCTAATGGACAGATAATATAAAAATCAAGCGTTTCACCTGGAACACGACCTGTGCGTAATGGTTCTGCAAAATGCTCTTTCCACTTTTCTTCACTTGCACCTTTAAATTCTTCCGGCTTTAAATAGGTCATTTGACGCTTTGTGGCTGCAATAAGCATTTTAGCCGATAATGGTGCCAAAAGCTCATATTCGTCCTTTTGAACATCAACAAATATGCGCGGTAACTCATCTTTAACAATTCGTTCTTTTCCACGGACAATTTTAAGCCCCATAGGTTCAAAATCAAACTCATTTTCTGTGAAATTTAGTTTAATTATCAAACCAATATCGGTGTTGAACTGTGAACGCTGATAATCAGTATCAAAAATAAAATTACCTAACGAATAGAAGATAACTTTATTACCAACAGTTTCATAATTCATAGGTACATGCGGATGGTGTGCAACAACAATGTCCGCCCCCATTTCAAGGTATTTGTGGTATCTTTCACGAGTGTACGGAGAGGGTAGCGGAGTAAATTCTTCACCTGCGTGGGCAACAACAATACACCAACGACAAGTCTTTTTAATATCATCAATTGATTTTTGTATTTCGTCAAGGTCGCTCCAACTGTAACAACCGGGTTTGTCAACATCTGCTTTTCTGCAAGCACGCTGATAACCTACTCCAAACATACCGATTCCGCCGGCCTCGTTAAGAATAACAGGCTTTCTTGCCTCATTAATGTTCATTCCGGCACCAATTGTCTGCACATTGTTTTCATTAGCAATTTTTAATGTGCTTTCAATACCGTAAGTACCTGCATCCATAATATGATTGTTACAGATATTCCAAATATCAGATTTCATATTATTTAGCACTTTTACAGCCTTTGGGTCAATAGTGTGTAACAACTGTTGAACACCACTTTGAGTTGTATTTTGCTCTGCAATGGCAACAGGACCTTCAACATTTGTGATTACGTGGTCGGCACTATGAAGAAAGTCAAGAATTTCTTGCGATATTAAATTTTCATCATCCCATTTACCGTACATATATCGGTCAAAACCAATATCACCAGTAAAAACTAAGGAAGTAGATTTTTTCATAGGAATAAATCCTTTCTAGTAATATAAAAAATTATATCATTTCTAAGTTGCAATTTCAAGTAAATAAAAAAACAGTCCCGACAAAAGTCGAAACTGCTATTTTGGTGCGGGTAGCAGGGGTCGAACCTGTACACCTCTCGGCACAAGATCCTAAATCTTGCGTGTCTGCCAATTCCACCATACCCGCAAATATCTTTTGTATTATATCAAAGATTTTTTTAAAATTCAATAGACAAATGGTTAATAATGTTATAAAATATATTTAATTATTATGCCTTTTTAGGCTCATTTTAGTTGGAGGTAAAAAAATATGGGATTTATGAAAACTCGCTGGACAGATTTAGTTGACAGAAATAATCCGTTACCTGAATATCCTCGTCCACAAATGGAACGTGAAAACTGGATGTCAATGAATGGTGTATATGATTATGCTATTGTTGACTCTTCAGTTGAGTGGGTTGATGATTTTCAAGGTGAAATTGTTGTACCGTTTGCTGTTGAAAGTATGCTTTCAGGCGTAGAAAAACCATTAAAACCTGACCAAAAGCTTTGGTATAAAAAGATATTTTCTATTCCAGATACTATGAAAGGTAAGAACATTCTTCTTAACTTTGCTGCTGTTGACTGGGAATGTGAAGTATATGTTAATAAAGAACTTGCAGGTACGCACAGAGGTGGTTATGCAACGTTCTCTATTGATATTACAAGATTACTTAAAGAAGGCGAAAACGAACTTGTTGTAAGCGTTTTTGACCCAACTGAAAGTGGTTGGCAGCAAAGAGGTAAACAGGTTAACGATACTCACGGCTTCTGGTATGTTGCTACATCAGGTATTTGGCAGAGTGTTTGGCTTGAAGCAGTTGAACCTTGCCACATTCTCAAAATAATGATGACACCTGATATTGATAATAAAACCCTTGCATTTAAGACTTTTGCAAATGATGATAATTGTCAGGTTAAAGTAACTGTATTTGATGGTGAAATTATTGTTTCTGAAAATACAATTTCAATGGATGATACTATCCAGTTTGACAATGTTAAACTCTGGTCACCCGAAAACCCATTCCTTTATGACCTTAAGGTTGAACTTATCAAAGATGGTAATGTTGTTGATATAGTTAAGAGTTATGTTGGTATGCGTAAATACTCTGTTGGTAAGGATGAGAAAGGCTATCCAAGATTTTATCTTAACAACAAACCATATTTCCAAAAGGGTCTTCTTGACCAAGGATATTGGTCAGACGGTGGTATGACCCCTGCAACGGATGAAGCGATGATTTATGATATTGCTACAATGAAACGACTTGGTTTCAATATGCTTCGTAAACATATTAAAGTTGAACTTGATCGTTGGTACTATCACTGTGACCGTCTAGGTATGCTTGTATGGCAGGATATGGTTAGTGGTGGTGAATACATTGGCCAACTTCTTGCAGGTGTATTACCACTTGTAGCGATTCATGTTAAAGACGATAAATATAAAGCATTTAAACGAGGAGAGCAGTTATGGCGTGATGAGTTTGAACGAGAACTTAACGAAATGCTCAACCAACTTTATAACCACACTTGCATTTCTTGTTGGGTACCGTTTAATGAAGGCTGGGGACAGTTTGACTCTGTAAGAATTTCTAATGATATTAAGAAATTTGACCCAACTCGTATTGTTGACCATGCAAGTGGCTGGCATGACCAGGGTGCAGGTGACCTTAACAGTATGCACAGATATATTGCACCAATTAACCCTCGAAGAAATGATGGTCGTATCTTTGCAATTACTGAATTTGGTGGATATAGCCACATTGACAGAGGACATACATGGGATGAATCAAAGAGTTTTGGATATATGATGTTCCCTACAAAGAAAAGCTTATCAAAGGCTTATAAGTTTCTTCACGATACACAGGTTATTCCACTTGTGAAAAAAGGTCTTTCAGCAACAGTTTACACTCAGGTAAGTGATGTTGAGAATGAAGTTAACGGTATTTTAACTTACGACCGTGAAAACATAAAAATTGACGAGAGTATTATTATTGAGGTTAATAACAAACTTACATTATAATTGCTATGAAAAATCCATCAGTACAAAAATTAAGACTCTTATATATTATTGATATTCTTTCTCGTAAATCTGACGAGGAACATCCTTTATCTGCAACGGATATTATGGAGTTTCTTCGTGAAGATTATGGAATTGAATGTGAAAGAAAAACAGTTTACGACTGTATTGAAAATTTGAACGAATATGGTTATGAAATTATTAAATCACAATCTCCGCGTGGTTATTTTATGACACCATATTATTTTGAGCCTGCAGAGCTTCGTTTGATGATTGATGCAGTCCAGTCAGCTGATTTTATTTCTGCAAAAAAGACAAAAGCTCTTATTAAAAAATTCTCTGCATTTGCAAGTGAATATCAATACAAAAGAATTGAAAAACAGGTTTACATTGATAATAGGAATAAATGTGCCAATGAAAATCTGTTTATTGTAATTGATATAATCAGTTCTGCAATTTTATCAAAAAAACAAATTGAGGTTGTTTATCGAAGAAGAAAAATTGTTGGCGGTAAAACTGCAAAATATGAAGAAAAATCAATGATTATCAACCCCTATGCACTTATTTGGGCAGATGACCATTATTACTTAGTTGGCAATTACAGTAAGTACGATAATCTTATCCATCTTCGTATTGACAGACTAAAAAATGTGCGTGTACTTGACACCTATGCACGACATTTTTCGGAGGTTTCACCATATCACACTTATTTTGATATTGCTGATTACAGTAACAAGCATCTTTCAATGTTTTCGGGGGATATTAAACCTGTTGAAGTGATATGTAACAACTCAATGATTGAAGATTTCATTGACCAGTTTGGTGAGAAGGTTAATATGCGTCATTTTGATGAAGAAAACTTTATTGCAAAGGTTGATGTGGCTGTAACTGAAGGGCTTGTTGCTTGGATAATGCAATATGGTGATAAGATTAAAGTTAAGTCACCAAAAGAGTTAAAAAATATGATTATAGACAAAACAAATTCAATTTTGGCACTCTATAATGGATAAAATGATAAACTTTTAACAAATATATTTATAACTCTTGAAAAATATTGAAAATTGATATACAATATTTGATGGTAAATTTTACAAATTATATCTTTTGAAAGGATGTTTTTAATGAGCAGTGCATTAAACAAAAAAACTGTTGAAGATTTACAGGTAGCAGGCAAGAAAGTTCTTGTTCGTTGCGACTTCAACGTAAAAATGGAAAATGGCGTAATTACAAGTGACAAGAGAATTGTTGCTTCATTACCAACAATCAAATATCTTATCGAAAACAAAGCAAAAGTTATTCTTTGCTCACACCTTGGTCGTCCAAAGCGTGAAGTTGTTCCTGAATTTTCACTTGCTCCTGTTGCTGCAAGACTTTCAGAGCTTCTTGGACAGGAAGTTAAAATGGCAAAGGATGTTGTAGGCGAAAGTGCACAGGCACTCGCTGCTGATCTTAAAGATGGCGAAGTTCTTCTTCTTGAAAATGTTCGTTATGAAAAAGGTGAAACAAAGAATGACCCTGAACTCAGTAAAAAATTTGCTGACCTTGCAGAACTTTATGTAAACGATGCGTTTGGTTCAGCTCACAGAGCTCACTCTTCAACAGCTGGTGTTGCAGAACATCTTCCTGCTGCATGTGGTTACCTTATTCAGAAGGAAATCGAATTTATTGGTGGTGCTCTTGAGAATCCAAAGAGACCTCTCGTTGCTATTCTTGGTGGTGCTAAGGTTTCTGATAAAATCGGCGTTATCACAAACCTTATTGATAAGTGCGATACACTTATCATTGGCGGTGGTATGGCTTACACATTTATGAAGTCACTTGGTTACAACATCGGTACTTCTCTTCTTGAAGCAGATAAAGTTGAACTTGCTGCTGAAATGATGAAGAAGGCAGAAGAAAAAGGTGTTAAATTCCTTATTCCTGTTGACAACAAGGTTGGTAAAGAATATGCTGCTGATACAGAAGCAATGGTAGTAGATTCAGACAATATTCCTGACGGTTGGATGGGTCTTGACATTGGTCCTAAGACACAGGAAATCTTTGCAGATGCAGTTAAAGATGCAGGAACAGTAATCTGGAATGGCCCAATGGGTGTTTCTGAATGGGCAAACTTTGCATCAGGTACAGTTGCAGTTGCAACAGCTATTGCAAACAGTGATGCTATTTCCATCATCGGTGGTGGCGACTCTGCTGCTGCTATCCAGAAACTTGGTTTTGCAGACAAGATGTCACACATCTCAACAGGTGGCGGTGCATCTCTTGAATATCTTGAAGGAAAAGTTCTTCCTGGTATTGCTGCTCTTAACGAGAAATAATTAAAATATTCATGGGAGGGCAGTATGTCCTCCCAAAATTTGCGATAAGGAGAAAACATAATGAAAAAAGATTTACGTAAAGCAGTTATTGCAGGTAACTGGAAAATGAATAAAACTCCTGCAGAAGCAAAATCTCTTATTGAAGAAATGAAACCACTTGTTGCAGATGCAGACTGTGAAGTTGTACTTTGTGTACCTTTCATCGACATTCCAGCTGCAATTGATGCTGCTGCAGGCTCAAATATTAAGATTGGTGCTGAAAATGTTCACTTTAAATCATCAGGTGCTTACACAGGTGAAATTTCTGCAGAAATGCTTGTAGAAGCAGGTGTTGAATATGTTGTGGTTGGTCACAGTGAAAGAAGACAGTACTTTGGTGAAACAGACCAGACTGTAAACCTCCGTTCACTTGCTGCTCTTAATGCAGGTCTCAAGCCAATTATTTGTGTTGGTGAAACACTTGAACAGCGTTCACTTGGCTACACAGAAACATTACTTAAATTCCAGACAAAGATGGCTCTTACAAATGTAACAAAAGAACAGCTCAAAAATGTTATTATCGCTTATGAGCCGGTTTGGGCAATCGGTACAGGTGTTACTGCAACTGCTGACCAAGCAGACGAAGGTAATGGTTATGTTCGTGAAGCTATTGCTGAAGTTTATGGTGGCGATGTTGCTGCAACAGTTACAATTCAGTACGGTGGTTCAATGAATGCTGCAAATGCTGATGAACTTGTAGCAAAGAATAATGTTGATGGTGGACTTATCGGTGGTGCATCGCTTAAAGCAGCAGATTTTGCAAAAATTGTTGCTGCTGCATCAAAATAATAAAAAGGTGAACTGAATGAAAAAACCTGTAGTTTTATGTATTATGGATGGTTTTGGATATAACCCAAGTGATTATGGTAATGCAATCACAGCGGCTAAGACGCCAAGACTTGACGAAATTTTTAAGAATAATCCAATGACATATATCGGTGCATCCGGTATGGATGTTGGTCTTCCTGACGGACAGATGGGTAACTCTGAAGTTGGTCACACGAATATCGGTGCAGGTCGAGTTGTCTATCAGGAACTCACAAGAATCACAAAGTCAATTATGGACGGTGATTTCTTTGAGAATGAAGTGTTTATGGGTGCTATTGAGAATTGCAAGAAAAACAATTCTGCACTTCATTTGATTGGTCTTCTTTCTGACGGTGGTGTTCATAGCCACAATACTCATCTTTATGCTCTTGTTGAACTTGCAAAGAAAAACGGACTTGACAAAGTAAATGTTCACGCATTACTTGACGGTCGTGATGTTCCACCAAGTTCAGGTGTTGACTTTGTAGCTCAACTTGAGGACAAACTCGCTGAAATCGGTGTAGGTAAGATTGCTACCGTTATGGGTAGATTCTATGCAATGGACCGCGACAATATGTGGGACAGAGTTGGCATGGCTTATAATGCGATGGTTAATCGTGAGGGTATTGCAACTGATTCTGCACTCCAGGCTGTTAAAAAGTCATACGAAACAATTGACGAAGATGGTAAATATCTCACTGACGAATTTGTTATGCCAACAGTTGTCAGTGGTGCAGAAGCAATTTCTGCAAATGACTCTGTAATCTTCTTCAATTTCCGTCCTGACCGTGCAAGAGAAATTACAAGAACATTTGTTGACCCTAATTTTACAGGATTTGAGAGAAAAGCATTCTTCCCACTTTATTATGTTTGTATGACACAGTATGATGCTGAAATGCCTAATGTAAATATTGCATATAAGCCTCAGACTCTTACAAATACAATGGGTGAGTATCTTTCAAAACTCGGTAAAACACAACTTCGTATCGCTGAAACACAGAAGTATGCTCATGTAACATTCTTCTATAACGGTGGCGAGGAAAAGGTTTATCCGGGCGAAGACAGGGTTCTTATTGATTCTCCAAAAATTTCAACATTTGACTTAAAACCTGAAATGAGTGCTTATGAGGTTTGTGATGCTGCTTGTGAACAGATTTTAAGTGGTAAATATGATGTTGTAATTCTTAACTATGCTAACTGCGATATGGTTGGTCATACAGGTATCTTTGATGCAGCTGTTAAGGCTGTTGAAGCAGTTGACGAATGTGTTGGCAAGCTCGTTGATGCAACTATGAAGATGGACGGTGTAATTCTTATTACTGCTGACCATGGTAATGCTGATAAGATGTATGAAGATGATGGTTCACCATTTACAGCTCATACAACAAATCCGGTTCCACTTGTAGTTGTTGGTAAAGAATGTACACTTAAACAAAAAGGCGGAAAACTTTGCGACCTTTCACCAACAATGCTTGACATTATGGGACTCGATATTCCGTCAGAAATGAGTGGCGTGTCACTTATTGAAAAATAATATTTATATCATTATGAACTTCACTTTCACAGTGGAGTTCATTTTTTACAGTCAGACTGTATTTAGACAAATTATAATCCTTATGTTCCTTTACGCACCACCTCTGAGGTGGATGTTGAGCGAAGCGAAGAATCTCTTTACAAAATTAGGAGAACCTTCGTTGCATTCAGAGTGATTCAAACTTAAAAAAATTGACAAACTCAATTTTGTAATTTTAAATAAAGCAAAGAATACCAACATTATTATTGATTTTTCACAAAATGCGTGGTAAACTAAAGATGCCAAACCAATTGAACATAAAAATATGGGCGATTTCTATTTTTATAGGGATATTATACTTGTTTTTGCATATTTGTATTATGGATTTGATAAAAACGCAAATTCTATCAATACGAATGTGCTTAATTGCCCTTTATATTGAATTGGTTTGGCGACTATCGGAGTTTGCGTTTTTTGTGCGGCTGCTTCGGTGGTCGCACTTTTTGTTTTTATGGGGGATTATTATGAAATAGTATAGTTAAGATGTATAAAACCTACAAAATTGTATTTTCTATTGTAATTATTTTCAAAATGAAATATAATGTATTTGGGATAAAGCATTATTTTATAATATGGGGAGAGAAGTATTATGAAAAAGATGAACAAAATATTATCAGTTATCTTGGCAATTATGATGGTATTTTCCATCATTCCTATCACATCAAGTGCTGCTACATATAAGGGTGCATGCGGTGACAATGTAGCTTGGACTTATGATGATGTGACTTGTACTTTAACAATTTCAGGTACAGGGGAAATGAGTGGTTACAAATATAACAATCGTCCGTGGGAAACTTATGAAGATAAAATTAAAACGGTTGTTATAAATAATGGTGTTACAAAAATTGGTAATTATGCCTTTTATAGTTGTGCTTCTCTTGCAAGTATAACAATTCCTGACAGTGTAACCACAATCAGTATTTTTGCGTTTTTCGGTTGCAAGAGTCTTACTGAATTATCTATCGATAATAATATTACATCAATTAGTGCTAATGCATTTCAAAGTTGTACAGGTCTTACAAGTGTGATATTACCTGATAGTGTAACAACAATCTCAAGTTCTCTATTTCAAGGTTGTACATCACTTACAGATGTTACACTTGGCAAGAATGTAACAACAATTAACAATAATGCGTTTTGTGGATGCACAAGTCTTACTGAAATTACAATACCGGATAGTGTAACAAATATTGCTTCATCAGTTTTTACTAATTGTGAAAAACTTGAAAATGTAAATATGGGCAAAAATGTTACAAACATAGATTCATCCGCTTTTTCTAACTGTAAAAGTCTGAAAAGTTTTGTAATACCCGAAAAGGTTACATCAATCAGTACCGGTTTATTCCAAGGTTGTACCGGCCTTAAAGAAGTAACAATTCCTAATGTTGTTACTTCAATCGGCAGTAGTGCTTTCCAAGGATGTACAAGTCTTGAAAGTATAACAATTCCTGTTGGTGTTACAAAAATTGGTAGTATGGCATTCTACAATTGCACTTCTTTGACTGATGTTCATTATTTAGGTGCAGAATACCAATGGAATAATATTACAATAGGTGATAATAACACTTCACTTGATACAGCATCAAAACATTTTAATGTTTCAAGCATTATTTCAGGTTTATGTGGTGAATATGTTGAGTGGAGTTATGATTTGGTTTCGGGAACCTTAACTATTTCCGGCTCTGGTGATATGTATAATTATGGTTCTAATGCTGCTCCGTGGCAGGACTATAAGGCAGATATTACAGCACTTGTTATTGAAGATGATGTAACATCAATTGGTAATTATGCTTTTAATAAATGCAATAGCCTTATTAGTGTAAATATTCCTGATTGTGTTACTACGATTGGTCAGGCATCTTTTGCAGTTTGTGATAATCTTAAAAGTGTAATAATTGGTGACGGTGTAACAAGAATCGGTAAAGATGCATTTAGTTTCTGCGAAGCTCTTACTGATGTTACAATCGGTAATGCCGTAACAACAATTGGTGAGGGTGCATTTCAGAATTGTATTAAACTTCAAAGTGTAATAATACCGGATAGCGTAACAACAATTGAAAAAGATGCCTTTCGTTGTTGTACAGTGCTTGCAAGTGTAACTATTGGCAGTGGTGTAAAATCCATTGGTGAAAGTGCGTTTGAGTTTTGCAAAGGACTGGAAACAATAACAATTCCTGATAATGTTATAAGTATGGAAGATGATGCATTTTATAGTTGTACTGCACTTACAACCGTTACTATTGGTAATGGTTTAACAAAACTTGATTATGGAACATTCCGTAACTGTGAAAGCCTTGAAAGTGTAACTTTTGGGAACAATATAGAGGAGATTGATTACTACGTATTTTCTGATTGTGAAAGTCTTACAAGTATAACTATTCCTGATAGTGTGAGAACAATCGGTATGGGTGCATTTAGTAGTAGCGGTATTACAAGTGTAATTATTCCGTTTGGTGTAAAAACAATCAATGAGCAAACATTTCAAAGGTGTGGTAATCTTACAGCTGTTTACATTCCTAAAACTGTGACAACAATTTATGGGAATGCTTTTATTGGTTGTAATAAGCTTATACATATTTATTATGCAGGTACAGAAGATGATTGGAATAGTATAACAATAAATGATAGTGCTGGTATAGTTAACAACATGAAGATTCATTTTAATTCAGACCATGTTCACGAATTTGAACCGACTACAACCGTCCCACCAACATGTACAGATAGAGGATATACGACTTATACTTGCCACTGTGGTTATTCTTATAGGGATGATTATGTTTCTGCAACTGGTCATGGTTCTGTTAGTAGTGTTGTAACACCACCTACATGTACAGAAA
The DNA here is from genome assembly GCA_045602655.1 of Candidatus Fimenecus sp. Lineage (GTDB taxonomy): Bacteria > Bacillota > Clostridia > Oscillospirales > Acutalibacteraceae > Fimenecus. The sequence continues at coordinate 12,443 of JAZSBY010000053.1, forward strand.
AAGGGTACACTACACACACTTGTCACTGCGGTGTGGTTTATGTCAGCGATTATGTTGATGCAGGTCATGACCCAATCAGTACTGTTGTGATTTCAGAGGCAAGTTGTACTACAGATGGAGAATATGAACACACATGCGGTCGCTGTGGCGAAACATATACTGAAAAGATTATTGCCCAGGGTCATAAAGAGGTAGTACTTCCTGCAGTTCCGCCAACAAGCACTTCATCAGGACTTACAGAAGGTTCAAAATGTTCAGTTTGCGGTGAAGTTTTTGTAGAACAAGAACTTGTTCCTGCTCGTAATCATTGTGGTGATAATGTAACTTGGAGTTATAATACATCGTCAGGCACTCTTACAATTTCAGGTACAGGTGAGATGTACGATTTCAAATTTAACAATCGCCCTTGGGAACAATACGAAGATAATATTAAAAAAGTAATTATTGGAGATGGTGTAACATCAATTGGTGTTAATGCATTCTATTCTTGTGCATATATTACTTCTGTAACACTTCCTGATAGTTTGACATCAATTGGAAATGAAGCATTTGACCATTGCGTTAGTCTTAAAAGTATAACTATTCCGGACACTGTAATCACAATAGGCAGTTCTGCATTTTACTATTGTGTTGACCTTGAAAGCATAAACATCCCTGATGGCATAACAACAATTAGAGAATCCACTTTCGCATTATGTTACAGCCTTGCAGAAATAAAAATTCCTGATAGTGTAACGACAATTGAAAAAAGTGCATTTGCTGCGTGTGATGCTTTTAAAGAGATAGTTATTCCAGACAGTGTAACAACAATTGGGGAAAGAGCATTTGCTGGTTGCGACAGTCTTGAAAAGGTTACAATAGGTAAAGGAGTAACAACAATTGAGGGTTCGGCATTTTCAGATTGCAGGATACTTGCATCTATTACAATTCCGAAAAATGTAACTACAATCGGAAAATGTGCATTTTCCGATTGTCCAAGTCTTACTAATATAATAGTTGATAAGGGAAGTCAATACTTTGTAAATGACGAATACGGTGTGTTGTTTAATAAAGATAAGACAATGCTTATTCAGTATCCAATAGGCAATACAAGAACAAGTTATGCAATACCTACTGGAGTAGAAACAATTTGCGATATGGCATTTTATAACTGCGAAGCACTTACAAGTGTTACAATTCCTGTTGGTGTTAAAACAATTCAGCGTAGTGCTTTTAGCGGTTGCGATGGCATTACAAGTTTAATAATTCCTGATGGTGCAACAACAATTGGTGAAAGTTCTATCAGAGATTGCACAAATCTTAAAGATATAACAATTCCCGATAGTGTGATAACAATTGGTGGTTATGCGATTACTAATAACGCAACACTCATTCATTATGGTGGTACTGAAGCACAGTGGAAACAATTAATGGCTAACAATCCTGACGCTGAAAGATGCTATTTAAAGGATAATATGGTTTATTGTGCCGATACCACTGTTCTTCCTACGGGTCAATGTGGTGATAATCTAACATGGACATACAACAATCACACAGGTACTCTTACAATTTCTGGTACAGGGGAAATGTATGATTTTGAGTATTTCTCAAAATTCGATGAAGCTGAAAATCCATGGTGGATATATACAATGTACATTAAAAATGTTGTAATTGGAGATGGTGTAACAAGCATCGGTGAATACGCATTTTATAGATGTAAAGTTTTGAAAAGCGTAACATTTGGTTCAGATTTGGATTCAATTGCTCAACATGCATTTGATTATTGCTCTGAACTTGAAAGTATAATCGTTAACGAAAATAATGCAAGTTATTCAAATGATGAATATGGTGTACTGTTCAATAGAATGAAAACAGAACTTGTTATGTACCCAAAGGGTGCGAAAATGCAAACCTACACGATTCCTGATAGTGTAATAACAATCGGTAGTTATGCTTTTAAAAATTGCGATAATATTATAAATGTAATATGTGGTAAAAATGTAGCAATTATTTTAGAATATGCTTTTTATAATTGCAATGCTTTCTCAAGTTTAACAATTGTGGAAGACCTAACGAAAGTGAATTTGAATGCTATTTATGGATGTGACAAATACAGAAATCTCTATTATTTAGGTGTAGAACCAGCGTCTGATTCCGGAGAATGTGGTGATAACCTTGTATGGAACTTTGATGGTTCGACAGGTACCTTTACAATATCAGGTACAGGTGATATGTACGATTATGATGGTAATTTAGAAGGTCGTCCATGGCATTATTTAGCAGGTAACATCAAAAAAGTTGTTGTAAATGACGGTGTAACTTCAATTGGTGCATGTGCTTTCTCAAATTGCTATAACATTACTGATATAGTTTTACCGGATAGTGTAACATCACTTGGTATTTCTTGCTTTGCATGTTGTGACAGCCTTACGGATGTAGTAATTCCTAATGGTGTTAAATTCTTAGGAAACTCAGCATTCTATCGTTGTGCCAACCTTAAAACTGTAGTAATTCCCGGTAATGTAAAAACAATCGCAACAGGTGCGTTCAATGAATGCAAAAAGCTCGAAACAGTAACACTTGGTGAAGGTATAGAAATAATTGCTAATAAAGTATTTTATTATTGTGTTAGCCTTAAAAGAATTGTTATTCCAGACAGTGTAACAACATTTGGTGAAGAAGTATTTTACTACTGCACAAGCCTTACCGATGTTACAATTGGTAATGGAATATTAGTTGTTAGTGAATATTCATTTTTCTATTGCTCTAATCTTAAAAGAGTAACTATTTCAGCTGGTGTAAAAGGTATTGATTATCGTGCGTTTGATATGTGCTACATTGAAGATGTATATTATCTTGGCACAGAAGCACAGTGGGGAAATATAAAAATTGAAAAGAGTTTTGGTAACCCATTTAGTGAAGCAAAGATTCATTATAACTACAAACCAACCTTCACAGGCATAAAGGATGACTATTTTTACAAAGATGATGTAAAACAAAAAGCATATCAGCTTGTTGAATTTGAGGGCAATTACTATTTCATCAACGACTACAACAAAATCGCAAAGAATAAGAGAATCTATTTGAGCGAGAGATTTGTAGAAGGCTTCACCTATGAAGATGGCACACCACTTGCAGTTGGCTATTATGAATTTAACGAAAGTGGTAAAATGATTATTAAAAATGGTGTTGTTGGTGATTATTTCTACAAAAACGGTATAATTCAGAAGGCATATCAGCTCGTAGAATATGAAGGTGATTTCTACTTTATCAATGACTCGCACAAAGTTGCAAAGA
>JAZSBY010000054.1:0-15993 GCA_045602655.1 Candidatus Fimenecus sp.
CCTTGCACAGTATTTCGGTGAACTTATAATCACATTGGTACAAGAGGATGAGCCTGCCGAAGACTATCTGCGACTAATACTTAATTCTCTCCACTTTCTTGCAAAAAACAAAATGCCCACGGAACAGGTCAAGGCCATAACGGAACTGCGACTTATGTGTATTGCAGGTTATATGCCGAACCTTGTTGCTTGTGACAGATGTGGTGAGTACGAAACAGACACTATGTATTTTGATGTGGAGGACGGCTTGCTTTACTGTGAAAACTGTATGTCAAACAGTATGCTTTTCCCACTTGACATAGGACTCATTAAAGCACTTCGTCACATAGCATTTTCCGAATTTGAAAAAATCTATTCATTCAAAATGGAAGAAAGTGCATTACCCGATTTATCCTACATAACAGAAAAGTATCTTCTCTCAAAACTACAAAAAAATTTTAAAACATTGGAATTCTATAAGGAAATAACAAGAGTTTGAGTAAAATCGCCCACAGCACTATTTTTCGTTCGGGGCGGTACACAGAAGTACAGCACCGCTCACTTCAAAACAGCACTGTGAACGATTTTCTTTCAAACTTATTTTGTGACGAAAGGAGTAGTCATAAAAATGGGTTCAAACAACAATAAGCATTATACTTCATTAGAACTTGATAAAATACTCAAAATGCTTTCCGATACTGCAAGCAGTGCCGATGCAAAGGAAAAGGCACTTGAAATTAAACCGCAGTCGGACTACTTTGAGGTACTCAGTCTGCTGGACAAAACCGAGGCGGCATACATATTTATTGCCAAATTCGGTGCTCCATCCTTTGGAGGACTCCAGAATGTCAATAACGCATTAAGTCGTGCCTCTGCAGGCGGTTCACTTTCTGCAGGTGAGCTTTTAAAAATCGCGGTAACCTTAAAAATCATTCGCGGAATTCTTACCTGGCACGATAAATGTGCAGGTATGCAGACTGCCCTTGACGATTTGTTCAATTCGCTTTATCCCAACAAGTACTTGGAAGAAAAAATCACTAATGCAATTATAAGTGAAACAGAAATCAGCGACAATGCCTCGCCTGAACTTAAAGAAATAAGACGAAAAAAGCGTCATTACGAAAACAAAATCCGTGAACAACTTGACAGTATGATTCATTCTTCACATTATTCAAAAGTATTGCGTGACGGTATAATCACACAGCGAAACGGTCGTTTTGTTGTGCCTGTTAAGGCAGAGAATCGTAGTGAAGTTGCAGGTATGGTCCACGACACATCGGGCAGTGGTGCAACCGTATTTATCGAGCCTGCTGCAGTTGTCGAGGCAAACAATGAAATCAAAGTCCTTGAAAGTCGTGAGCAGGACGAAATCGAAAGAATATTAGCAGAACTTTCCCGGATGGCAGGGGAGTTCCAAGATACAATCAAAATCAGTTTTGAGTCAGCGGTTATGCTCGATTTACATTTTGCAAAGGCACACCTTGCATATAAAATGAAAGCAAGCCGACCAATTCTCAATAATGACGGTGAAATTTTGCTCAAAAAAGCCCGACATCCCCTTATTGACCCAAAATCTGTTGTCCCCGTTGATATTTCTTTGGGAATTGACTTTGATTCCCTTGTTATCACAGGTGCAAATACGGGTGGTAAAACGGTTTCAATTAAAACTATCGGTCTTCTGACCCTTATGGCAGAATGCGGACTTATGCTTCCCGTTACGGATAACAGTAAAATATCTCTTTTCCGTAATGTCCTTGCAGATATTGGTGATGAGCAGAGCATTGAGCAGTCCTTGTCAACATTTTCCGCACACATGTCAACAATAGTTGATATTCTTAAAACTGCCGACGACAGAAGTTTGGTTCTTATTGACGAATTGGGTGCAGGTACTGACCCTGTTGAGGGTGCGGCACTTGCAGTTGCAATCCTTGAAAATCTAAGACAAAAAGGTGCAAAAATTGCCTCTACAACCCACTATTCCGAACTCAAAGAATATGCACTTAAAACCAATAGAGTAGAAAACGGCTGTTGCGAATTTGATGTGGCATCCTTAAAGCCAACCTATCGTCTTTTAATTGGTATGCCCGGTCGTTCAAATGCCTTGGCTATTGCAGGCAGACTTGGGATTGACGAGAGTATAACTGATTTTGCAAAAGCACTCATTTCCGAAGAAAATACTCGTTTTGAGGATGCTGTTGACACCCTTGAAACTGCACGAAAAGCTCTTGAGGATGATAAAGAAAAATTAGAAGAAGAAAAACTCAGTATTCTTCGCCAAAAAGAAAACGCAGAGAAAGCATTGGAAAAAGCCAAGGCTCAAAGCGAAAAAGAAATTGCAAGGGCAAAAAAAGAAGCAGAGAGAATTGTGGAAAATGCCCGCAGGGCAGGTAATTCATTACTTCTTGAAATCGAACAACTGAAAAAAGAGCAGGCAAAGGAAAAGAACTTGCAGGAAATTGCCCGTAAAGCCAAGGCTGCTATGGGTCGTCAGCTTGACAAAATGGACGAAATTACTAATTCCCTTGAAAATGAAGACGGGGATTACACCTTGCCAAGGCCATTAAAAGCAGGGGACAGAGTTTTTGTTAAAACCCTTGGTGGCGAGGCAGAGGTTGTTAGTGTTGACGAAAAGAAGAACACCGTGCAGGTGCAGTCAGGTATGATTAAAATGAAAGCCGATATTTCTGATATTCGTCTTATCGGCGGTCAGAAGCAACCTAAAAAACAGATGGGTGGAATGAGAACCATTCACACAGGCTCATCAAAGGCAACTGCATCCTCAAATTCAAGTATAGATTTGCGTGGTACAACTGTTGAGGAAGCAATGCTTGACCTTGATAAATTTATTGATGGTGTTCTTCGCACAGGACTTAATGAAATCACAATTATCCACGGCAAAGGTACAGGTGCTTTGCGAAAAGGTATCCACATTTATCTTCGTAAGCATCCCAATATCCGTACTTTCCGTGTGGGAACATTTGGTGAGGGTGAAGAAGGCGTTACTATTGCCGAATTGAAATAGTTGTTGCAATTCTGTATTGATTATGGTAAAATGAATATAACAAAAACCAAAAACAAAAGGGAGTTTTGCTTTATGAGTAAAAAAATTATTGCTGTAGCAGTTGCAGTTCTTTCAATTGCAGTTCTTTTTGCTGCTTGTAAGGATAAGGACGATGTTCAGCCACCACAGACAACAGAGCCTGAAATCACAACTAATGTAGATGAAAAGGGTGCTTATGTGTTAAACAAGGAAAATGAAAAGGTTTATCTTGTTGACAAGGATGGCTTTAATATTGACCCTAAGGACGCTGTTAATATGGATGGTACTGAAAGTAAGGAAGACGAAGGCTTCTATATCGGCGGTGCAACAGAGGGTGAAAAAGTACCCAGTATAAGTTTTGATGATTTAAAATAAAAACTCTTGACAAATAAATAGTTATTTAGTATAATGTCGTTCTGTAAAGTGATTATGCTTTACAGAGCGATTTTATTTTTTATGAAAGGACGGTGTCAAAGGTGGCAAACAGTATTGAAATTACAATGCTTCTTGATTTGTATGGCGAGGCTTTAACTAACAAACAGCGTGATTATCTTAACTTTTACTACAATGACGACCTTTCTCTTTCTGAAATCGCAGAAAATGAGGGAATTACCCGTCAGGGTGTACGGGATGCAATCAAAAGGGCAGAGGCACTTTTGTTTGATATGGAGTCCAAGCTCAAATTCTCAAAAAAACTTGAGAGGATTAACAACGGACTTGCAGACATCTCAAAGTATGCCGAGGAAATCAACGAGTATAATCTCGCTAACGGACTTTCCCGTGAAATCAACGACAAATCAGTTAAGATAAAGTCAATTGCACTTTCTTTGGCAGAATAGGAGGAAGTAATGGCATTTGAAGGTTTATCCGACAGACTCGAAGCGGCTTTTGCCCGTTTAAAAAGTAAAGGCAGTCTTAATGAAAAAGATGTAAAAGAGGCAATGCGTGAGGTTCGCCTTGCACTTTTAGAAGCCGATGTTAACTATAAGGTGGCTAAGGACTTTACTGCAAAGGTTACCGAGCGTGCAATCGGTGCTCAGGTTATGGAAAGTCTTACACCTGCACAGATGGTTATCAAAATTGTTAACGAAGAACTTACAGACCTTATGGGTGGTACACAGACCCGACTTGCCTATGCAAGCCATCCGCCGACAATCGTTATGATGTGTGGTCTCCAGGGTTCAGGTAAAACAACTCATTGTGCAAAAATCGCACGAAAACTTAAAAAAGAAAAACACAGACCTTTGCTTGTTGCCTGTGACATTTATCGTCCTGCTGCTATCAAGCAGTTGCAGGTTGTGGGTGAGCAGGTTGGTGTTCCCGTTTTTGAAATGGGACAGACTAATCCCGTAACAATCGCTAAAGAGGCAATCAAGCTTGCAAAAGATAAGGGCTATGACTATGTCTTTATTGATACCGCAGGTCGTTTGCATATTGATACAGAGCTTATGAACGAGCTTAAAAACATCAAATCAGAGGTTCATCCCCACGAAATTCTTCTCGTAATTGATGCTATGCTTGGTCAGGATGCAGTTACTGTTGCAAGTACATTCAATGATGAACTCGGAATTGACGGTCTTGTGCTTACAAAAATGGATGGTGATACCCGTGGTGGTGCTGCTCTTTCAGCAAGAGCTGTTACAGGTAAGCCCATTAAGTTTGTAGGTATGGGTGAAAAACTTGATGAACTCGACTATTTCTACCCCGACCGTATGGCTTCCCGTATCCTTGGTATGGGTGATGTGCTGTCCCTTATTGAAAAGGCAGAAATTGCTCTTGATGAGAAAAAGGCAGCCAAGCTTGAAGAAAGTCTTCGTAAAAACAAGTTTGACCTTGAGGACTTGCTTGACCAGTTTGAACAAATCAATAAAATGGGCAGTATGAAGGATATTCTTTCAATGCTTCCCGGTATAAATAAAAAAGTAAAGGATGTTGAAATCGACGACCGTCAGTTTGACAGAATGAAAGCAATTATTCTTTCAATGACACCAAAGGAGCGTCGTCATCCCGATATTATCAATCCGTCACGCAAACGCAGAATTGCAGCGGGTTGCGGTATGCAGGTTGAGGATGTCAACAGACTTTTAAATCAACACCGTCAGATGCAGAAAATGTTCAAGCAGATGAATTCCGGTAAAATGAAACGCCAGTTAAAGCGTATGGGCTTTGGTAACGGTATGAACGGAATGGGTGGTATGGGTGGCTTCCCGATGTAATGTAAGCAAACACCTAAAAGTGTTTAAAATAAAATTTTTATATATTTGGAGGAAACAAAAATGGCAGTAAAAATCAGACTTCGCAGAATGGGTGCTAAAAGAGCTCCTTTCTACAGAGTAGTAGTTGCAGATTCTCGTTATCCGAGAGACGGCAGATTCATCGATGAAATTGGTACTTATAACCCAATGAAAGACCCTGCTGAAATCAAGATTGACAACGAAAAAGCAGCTCAGTGGATTAAGAATGGTGCACAGCCAACTGACACAGTTAAGGTTATTCTTAAGAAGAGCGGCGCTATTAAGTAAGAAAGGTTTTTGAAAAAATGCAGGAACTTCTTATTACAATAGTAAAAGGACTTGTTGAAAATCCCGATGCTGTTACCGTAACTGTTGACGAAGCAGACGACCGTGGTGTTGTTGTATATCATCTTCATGTTGCTGAAGAAGATATGGGCAGAGTTATCGGTAAGCAGGGCAGAATTGCAAAGGCTATCAGAACAGTTGTTAAAGCCGGTGCTACCCGTACGGGAGAAAAAGTTCAGGTCGATATCGACTAAGATTACAATGGGCAGACTCAGTCTGCCCTTTTGTAACTGTAAAAAGGATTCTATTTATGATTAAAGATTATCTTGAATTAGGACAAATTGTGTCAACTCACGGAATTAAAGGTGAAATGCGTTTTAATCCTTGGTGCGACACTCCTGATTTCGTAAAGAAATTCAAAACCTTGTATTTTGATAATAAAGGTGAAAAAGAAATAAAAGTCATCTCTGCCCGTCCCCACGGAAATGTGGCAATATTGATGCTCCAGGGCATTGATGATATCGATAAAGCAAGAGCACTCAAAAATAAAGTGCTTTATATGAAACGCAGTGATGCACATCTTCCCAAAGGTACTTGGTTTATTCAGGAACTTTTTGACTGTAAGGTTTTTGATGATAATACAGGTAAGGAAATGGGAGTAATCACTGATGTAAGTGAAACAGGTGCCAACGATGTATGGCACATTAAAACACCGAAAGGTGAGGTGCTTATCCCTGCAATCAAACAGGTTATTGTGAGTGTTGATGTGGAGGAAGGCATTGTAAAAATCAATCCTATAAAGGGACTTTTTGAAGATGAAGATTAACATTATGACCCTTTTCCCCGAAATGTGCGAGGCAGTACTTTCCGAAAGTATTATAGGTCGTGCAAGGGAAAACGGATATGTGGAAATAAATTGTGTAAATATCAGGGATTACACCGAGGACAAGCACCGTCGTGTTGATGATGCTCCTTACGGTGGCGGTATGGGAATGCTTATGCAGACACAACCAATCCACGATTGCTACAAGGCAATCTGCGAAAAAAGTGATAATAAAAATCACTTGATTTATATGTCCCCCTGTGGAGAGGTTCTTACTCAAAAAAAAGTCAAAGAATTGGCAAAATTCCCCGAAATCACAATTCTCTGCGGACATTATGAGGGAGTTGACCAAAGGGTAATTGATACTCTCGTTGATGAACAGATTTCAATAGGGGACTATGTACTTACAGGTGGCGAATTACCTGCGTTGGTGCTTGCCGACTCAATTTCAAGAATGTTGGAGGGAGTGCTTCCCAACGATGAAGCAAAGGAATTGGAAAGTCATTATAACGGACTTTTAGAGTATCCCCAGTACACTCGTCCCTATGAGTGGAACGGGATGAAAGTTCCCGATGTGCTGATTTCAGGTCATCACGGTAATATTGAAAAATGGCGTCGTGAACAGTCGATTTTAATGACTGCAAAGCACAGACCCGATATGCTGAAAACAGCCGATTTAACTGAAAAAGAAAGAGAATTTTTAGAAGAACAATTTAAGGAAGATACCATTGAACTTTAACCCGGAAAAATTATCTAAAATTTATAATATAATTATTATTGTAGTTTCTTTTGCTATGCTTTTTTCCGTTGTAACAGGTATAGCATTCAGCCTGAGAAACCAAAGCATTAAAATGCAGGTTCAGCAAAGCACAAGTGCTGTGAATAGTACAAGTGATTTTTCAGCGGAAACGCAGAGCCAGACTCAAACTACTACGGAAGTACCCAGTACGGAGGAATCCACAACAGAAACTACAACTGAGTCAACAACCGCACCTCCTGTGACAGAGCCTCCTACTCAGAAGCCCGACAAAGGACCTGTTATACCGCCGATTGTTGACGCAAAAGGAAAAACTGTATACCTTACCTTTGATGACGGTCCGTCAATTTACACAAAGCAGATTCTTGATGTGCTTGATAAATACGGTGTAAAAGCAACCTTTTTTGTTGTTAACGGCAAGCAAAATCACCTTATGAAGGATATTGTTGACCGTGGCCATCAAATCGGACTTCACGCGTATGTTCATAAATATGAAGTGGTATATCAATCCGAACAAGCCTATTTTGATGATTTGAATAAAATCAACGAGGTGGTAAAGGCTGAAACGGGAGTGGAAACAAAACTAATCCGTTTCCCCGGTGGTGGCAGTAATGTTATCAGTAAAAAATACTCAAAGGGACTTATGACAAAACTGACTGCATCCGTTACAGAAAAAGGTTATTACTATTTTGACTGGAATTGCACCAACGGTGATGCCGAGGGAGCAAAAACTGTTTCCGACCAGTTATTTTTTTGTAGTAAATTTCCAAGAAGTGCTAATAATATAATTGTGCTTATGCACGACAATAAAAAGCTTACCTTGGACTCTCTGCCGTACATTATTGAGTATTATAAGGCTTGCGGAATGGAATTCGGCATTTTAACCCCGGAAACACCACCTGCACACCATCCGGTTCATAACTAACATATTACACAAAAAAGTTTGAACATTATGGCAAAATTGCACAAAGATAAAACCCTTAAAAAAGTCGTTTTTGTTCCTCTGACTGAAATATTGTTTTTCGACCAAAACTATAATTTTTTTCGTTGACGAGGAAAAGTTTTGTGATATAATATAGTAGTAACAAAAGTGTATAATTATGTTATTCAATATTTTTCATTTGGGAGAATGAGACTATGTATACTAAAGATGTAGAAGTTAAAAATCAAGTTGGTTTGCACGCACGTCCTGCAACATTCTTTATCCAGAAAGCAAATGAATTCAAATCATCAATCTGGGTTGAAAAAGAAGACAGAAGAGTAAACGCAAAAAGCCTTTTAGGTGTTCTTTCACTCGGTATTATGGGTGGAACAACAATCCGTATCCTCGCAGGCGGTCCTGACGAAGAAACAGCAGTTGACGAACTTGTTAAACTTGTTGAATCAGGCTTTGCTGAATAATTAAACAGGAAATTAGAGCACATCACCCGATGTGCTTTATTTTTTTATCTTTTTGTGTTACAATAATAAAAACCATTTTGAAAGGAGTGAAATCTGTGAACGAAAAACTGCAAACTCTGCGTGAAAAGTCAATGAAATTGCCAATGACTCCCGGTGTTTATATTATGAAGAATAAGCAGGGTAAGATTATCTATATCGGCAAGGCTAAAAAACTTAAGAATCGTGTCAGCCAGTATTTCGGCTCGCAGAACAAACACTCTGTAAAAGTTCGCAAAATGGTAGAAAATGTTGATGATTTTGACTATATTCTAACCGATAGTGAATTTGAAGCGCTTGTCCTTGAAGCAAGTCTTATTAAGCAAAATCAACCTAAATACAACATTCTTTTAAAGGATGATAAGGGTTACAGTTATATTAAAATCACCAATGAGCCTTATCGTAAAATTTCAGCAGTCTTGCAAAAAGACGATGAAAATGCAGAGTATATCGGCCCTTTCACAAGCTCATATTCCGTAAAACAGTCCGTTGACGAGGCAAACAAGATTTTCCGTCTGCCCCAGTGTAATAAGTCTTTTCCAAGGGACATAAAAAAAGGCAGACCTTGTCTTAATTTCCATATAAACCGTTGTATGGGTGTTTGTACGGGTAAAATCTCAAAGTCAGAATATGATGAGGCAGTAAAGGACGCCATAGATTTTCTTAATGGTGATATTTCTAAAATTATCAGAGAATTGAAAAACAAAATGAATGCTTGTGCCGAAAATCTTGACTTTGAAAATGCAGGAAAATACCGTGACAGAATCCGTGCAATCGAGAATATGCAGTCAAAACAAAAGGTTGTAAGTGAATCAAGGGAATCAAAGGATGTTTTTGCTGTGGCTACCACCGATGAAAACATTTGTATTGCAGTTTTAAGATATGAAAAAGGCAAGCTCTGTGACAGCGAGCATTTTTTCTTTGACAGCGAAAAAACAGTTGAAAATATTCGTTGCAATTTCCTTATTCAGTATTACGGAATGAATCGCACCGTACCCGACAAAGTCCTTGTTGATGAAATTTTTGAAGATATGGACTTGCTGGAGCAACACCTTACAAATATAAGAGGTAAAAAGTGTGTTGTAACAGTCCCGCAAAGAGGGGATAGTTTAAAGCTTATCAATATGTGCAGGGAAAACGCATACGAACAGCTTGCACAGAAAAAAGGTAAGCAGTCAGGCACGATGAAAGCACTTGAGGAATTAAAAATTCTTTTGGCACTTCCCAAAACACCTGAATATATTGAGTCCTACGACATTTCTCACACAGGCGGTGAGGATAATGTGGCAGGTATGATTGTCTTTAAAAACGGCAGACCCTTAAAACGGGCATATCGTACATTCAATATTAAATCTTTCACAGGGCAGGACGACTACGGCTCAATGCGAGAGGTTATTTCACGAAGATTTAATGAATACTTAAAATGTAAAGACGAAAACAAGGAAGAAGGCTTTGGCAGAATGCCCGACCTTATTTTGCTTGACGGTGGCAAAGGGCAAGTCAGTGTTGTAAAGGATGTCCTTAATGAAATGGGAATTGATGTACCGCTTTTCGGTATGGTTAAGGACTCAAAGCACAAAACAAGAGCAATTACAGGTGACGGTGGAGAGATTGCAATAAACTCAGCAAGAAGTGTTTTCACTCTTGTGTCAGAAATTCAGGAGGAAGTCCATAGATTTTCAGTCAGCTTCCACCACAAAAAGCATACCAAGCGAGGACTCAGCCTTTCCCTTACCAAAATTGACGGAATAGGGGAAAAGAAGGCACAAGAACTTTTGAAAGTCTTTAAAACCACTAAAAAAATAAAGGATGCCACCGTAACGGATTTAATGCAGGTCAAGGGCATCAACAAAGAATTAGCAGAAAAGATTTATGAATTTTATAACGGAGAAGAATATGATTGATACAATAATTTTTGATTTGGACGGCACACTTTTAAACACACTCGAGGATTTGAGGGATAGTGTAAACTTTGCACTCAAAAAGCAGAATTTCCCTTTACGCACACTTTCCGAAATCCGTTCATTCGTGGGCGACGGAATTCGTGTTTTAATGGAAAGAGCAGTGCCGAAAAATACTGATGCGGAAACCTTTGAAATCTGCTTTGCAGACTTTAATGCTTATTACAAGGTACATATGGAAGATAAAACTGCACCTTATGAGGGCATAAATGAAATGCTTTCCAATATCAAAAAAGCAGGATTTAAAACTGCCATTGTAACTAATAAAGTGGATTATGCCGCACAGGATTTGTGCAAGAGAATGTTTGGCAAAAATATTGATTTGGTTGTGGGCAGTGTTGATAACAGACCAAATAAGCCTGCACCCGACGGAGCGTTTTATGCCATTGAAACTCTTGGCAGTAATAAAGAAAGCACAATTTTTGTAGGGGATGCCGATACGGATATTCTCACAGCAAAAAATGCAGGACTAAAATCCATTGGTGTCCTTTGGGGTTTTCGTGACCGTGAAATTATTGAAGAAAAAGGGGCAGAATATATGGCGGAAACAGTAAACGACCTTGAAAAACTGCTTATTTCCTTAAAAAACGGGTAGAAATTACTGAAAAAACCTGAAAAATTTGACAAATAGACAAAAAAATGAGATAATACAATGTAACGATAAAACGGAGTGAATGTATGAGAGTAATCACAGGCGAAGCAAGAGGCAGAAAACTCATAACTCTTGAGGGTGAGGATGTAAGACCTACAACTGACAGAGTTAAAGAGGGAATGTTCAATATTATTCAGTTTGAGCTGGAGGGAGCATCCGTGCTTGACTTGTTTGCAGGGTCAGGACAGTTGGGTATTGAAGCGTTAAGCCGTGGTGCCAAGCATTGTACATTTGTTGACTCATCAAGTCGTTCAATTGACATTGTAAAACAAAATCTTAAAGCTGTGGGTTTTGAAAAACGAGCAAGTGTTTTCTGCGGTGACGGTAAAATGTATATCAATTTAAGTCACGATAAGTTTGATGTAGCACTTCTTGACCCACCTTACAACAAACAGATTTTAGATGATGTTCTGCCCGTTGTGGCAGAAAAAATGACGGATTACGGCGTAATCCTCTGCGAAAGCGAATTGAGAGAGGTTTTACCTGAAACAGCAGGCGAATTTAGCATATTCCGTGAGTATAAATACGGTAAAATTAAAATTACCGCATACAGAAAGAATAAGTGAGAAATATGAAAACAGTAATTTGTCCGGGTAGTTTTGACCCGGTAACTAACGGACATCTTGACATTATCAGCCGTAGCTCGGCACTTTTCGACAGGGTGATTGTGGTTGTTATGAAAAACCCGTCAAAGAAGAATTTCTGCTTCACACCTGAGGAGAGAGCCGACCTGATAAGGCGTTGTACCAAGGATTTTCACAATGTTGAGGTTGATACATACGAGGGCTTGCTTGCCGAGTATGCAAAGGAAAAGGGTGCTGTTGCAGTTGTAAAAGGGCTTCGTGCCGTGTCCGACTTCGAATATGAATTCCAGCAGGCACAGATGAACAAAAAGCTCAATAGTCAGCTTGAAACGGTTTTCATAAATACAAGGGTTGAAAACCTGTATCTCAGTTCAAGTGCAGTTAAGCAGATTTGCGAATTAGGTGGGGACATAAGCGATTTTGTTCCCCATGAAATTCGTGATGATATAGTTAAAAGAATTAAAAGAGGTGTGAGCAAATGACAATAGAAAGCTTACTTGAAGAGATTGAATCAATACTTGAAGAGGGAAAATCAGTTCCTTTTACTTCAAATCTTTTGGTTGATGTCAATGCAATCAAAACAGCTATTGAGGACATAAGACTCAATATGCCTGATGAACTTATGCAGGCAAGAAAAATCGCTTCAGAGAGAAAAGAAATTCTCACAGGTGCACAGGATAACGCAGATAAGATTATCGAAAAAGCACATGTCCGTGCAAAGGAAATCATTTCTGAAGACGAAATCACAAGAGGTGCAGAGGTTCAGGCTGAAGAGATTATTCAGCAGGCAAGACAGACTGCAAACGAAATCGTTGAACAGGCAAGAGCATCTGCAACTGAACTTACAGAGCAGGCAAGAGCTTGGGCAAAGGATATGCGTACAAGTGCAAGCGAATATGTTGAAAGCATCGTCGCTGTTGCTGATGAAACTCTCACAAATTCAGTTAACGAAATCCGTCGTGCTCGTCAGCATTTAAAGGCAGCATCACAATCAAAGAGAATTGACGAATAAATATCGTCTTTAGATTACTGCAAATTAAAAATCATTATAATTCATCACCTCGCAGCATATTTATTTATATAAATAGTGTTCGAGGTGTTTGTCTTATGTTCGTGTATTCAGTTCAGTCAAAGCATATCAAGGTAATAGCAGTAGGTCTGTTTGCAATTTTCACGGTAGTTTCTTTAATGGTGCTTTCCCGTGAAAGTAAGCAGACAAGTAATGATGGCAGTATCAGCCTTAAAGCGTCTACTCATCAGGAGAGAATGGCATTTATCTCTCAATTCGGTTGGGAATTACAAGAAGAACCCATTGAGATTAAAGAGGTTATAATTCCGACAGAATTTGACGATACCTATACTGCATACAATGAAATTCAAAAGGAACAAGGGTTTGATTTAACCGAATATGCAGGTGTCCGTGCAAAACGCTGGACATATATTGTAAAGAATTATGAGGGTTATGAAAACGGCGAGTGCATACACGCCAATATTTTAGTCTATGACGGGATTGTCATTGGCGGTGATATTTGTTCCGTGGAGCTTGACGGCTTTATGCACGGATTTTCAAAACCATAAGTAGTGGCTACTTGAACGGAGTTTTAAATGGAAAGACTTGATAAAATACTTGCTTCCCAGGGTACACTTTCTCGCCGTGATGTGAAAGAACTTATAAAAAAAGGTCTTGTCACGGTGAACGGTACTGTGGTGAAGGACAGTTCTTTAAAAATTGATGAAAACAAGGATACTGTTTTTCTCGATGGCGAGGAATTGACACTCAAAAAACATATTTATATTATGATGAATAAGCCACAGGGGATTATCTCTGCAAGTGACAGTAAGGACGACAAAACCGTTGTTGACCTTGTGCCGGATTATCTTTATCGCAAAGGGCTTTTTCCTGCGGGCAGACTTGATAAGGACACAACAGGCTTTGTGTTAATTACTGATGACGGTGACTTTGCCCATAAAATTCTTTCACCTAAAAACCATATTTTCAAAACCTATATTGCAGGGCTTGAGCATAGCCTTGGCAGTACTGAAATAGAAATCCTTGAAAAGGGCATAACTCTTGCCGACGGTACGGAGCTTAAAGAGGCAAAGGTTGAGATTTTAGAGGACGGGGACAAGCCTCTTGTGAAAATTATGATTTGCGAGGGCAAATACCATCAGGTAAAAAGAATGTTTGCGGCAGCAGGAAATAAGGTGGTGTCCCTTCATCGTTCAAAAATGGGAAGTCTGGAACTTGACGGCAGTTTGAAACCGGGCGAATGTCGTGAAATAACAGCCGAAGAACTGCTTTTAGTTCAGAAAAAATAAAAAATTAGTCATTTTGAACAAAGAAAAACGAAGTTAAAAATTAACTAAAATGCGTGAAATGAACAAATTTTCTGTATTTTTTTGTATAAATTGTTTGAAAAAAATAAAAAATATAAAAAATTTACTTGCCAAAACAGATTTAATTGTGTAAAATACATAGTATCGCAATGGTGAATTTGTATAAAAGGTGGTATAACCATGTCAAACAGATTGTTTCAGGGTATAGTTCATCAGATGACTGAGGTTGTTGAAAGAACCTTTGGTGTTCTTGATGAAACAGGAACTGTAATCTCCTGCAGTGAATTAAGCCGTATCGGTGAGGTTCAGTCCAGTGCAGTTGCTGATGTTTTTGCAAGTACTGAGAATATCGTTGTGGACGGATGTACATATAAGGCTTTCGGAACACAGATGCACCCTGAATATGCAGTTTTTGTTGAGGGTGATGACGAAGTGGCAAACAGATATGTTTCCGTTCTCGCTGTGTCCCTTGCATCAATCAAACAGTATTATGACGAAAAATATGACCGTGGTAACTTTATCAAGAATGTAATCCTTGACAATATTCTTCCCGGTGACATTTATATTAAAGCAAGAGAACTCCACTTTAACAACGATGTAACAAGAGTCGTGCTTCTTATCAGAATTACAGAGAAAAATGATGTTTCTGTTTTTGATGTTATTCAGGACCTGTTCCCTGATAAATCAAAGGATTTTGTTATAAACATCAACGATACTGATATTGCACTTGTTAAAGAGGTTAAGAATAATATTGATGGCAAGGACCTTGAAAAACTTGCCCGTTCAATAGCAGACTCACTTGGTACAGAGTATTACACCCATGTTCTTGTGGGTATCGGTACAACAATCAGCAATATTAAGGATTTGGCTCGTTCGTTCCGTGAGGCTCAGGTTTCTCTTGAGGTTGGTAAGGTGTTTGATACTGAAAAAACAATTGTAAGCTATGAGCATTTAGGTATCGCAAGACTTATTTATCAGCTTCCTACAACTCTTTGCGAGATGTTCCTTCGTGAGATTTTCAAGCGTGGCTCAATCGAAAATCTTGACCATGAAACTCTTTTCACCATTCAGAAATTCTTTGAAAACAATCTTAATGTTTCTGAAACATCAAGAAAATTGTTCGTTCACAGAAATACACTTGTTTATCGTCTTGAAAAAATCAAAAAGCTTACAGGTCTTGACCTTCGTGAGTTTGACGATGCAATCGTGTTCAAGGTAGCGTTGATGGTTAAGAAATACCTTGACGCAAATCCGATTAAATATTAAATTAAATGTAAAATGGGGTTGTAAAAAAACGAAAGTTTTTTACAGCCCCTTTCTTCGCTTTTTTACCTTCCTTTTTTCTTGATATTTATGATGTAATGTGTTATAATTGATTGATTATACAATGAGGTAGTATGCTATGATAATTTTAGGCATCGACCCGGGCTACGCAATAGTGGGTTGGGGAATAATTGACTATACTGCAAATCGTTTTCAGGTTATGGCTTACGGTGCAGTTACAACCGAGGCAAAAACACCCTTTAATGAGCGACTTGAAACAGTTTACGACGGTATTTGTGACATTATAAATAAATATAAGCCCGATGCTCTGGCAATAGAAAAACTTTTCTATAACACCAATGCAAAAACGGTTATTGATGTGGCACAAGCAAGGGGCGTCATTAACCTTGCAGCACAGAAAAATAATCTTGAAATTTTTGAATACACACCTTTGCAGGTAAAACAGAGTGTTGTGGGTTATGGTCGTGCCGAGAAAAAGCAGGTGCAGGAAATGACAAGGGTTATTTTAAATCTGGAAAAAATACCAAAGCCTGACGATACAGCCGATGCATTGGCAATGGCAATCTGCCACGCACACGCAAGTGGCTCACTTATGGGAAGATTAAGAAATTTGAAATAAG
>JAZSBY010000055.1:0-4323 GCA_045602655.1 Candidatus Fimenecus sp.
CGACAAACTCCAATTTGCCTTTTCTGTACACTTTGCAAAACAGCAAAATTGTTTTTTGCTTCTTGACGGAATTATTAGGGAATGATATGATATATACAATGAGTTAATGTGATGAAATAACAAGAATTTTCATCACATAAATCAAAAAAGTAAAGGGGAAGTATTATGAAAAGAATTATTGCAATCGTTCTTACTTTTGCAATCTGTATGGGTATTCTTGCTCCTGTTGCAGTTGCTAAGAGTGAAGAAAATGCAGCACAACCACCTGAAATTCGTCTTATTGTTCCTGAGAATTGGGAAATGTGTATTGGGGACAGCAGAACAGTGGACTACGCGATTCAGGGAACTGAAAAAAGAATGCTTACTTGGACAGCGGAACCTGCTGATGTTGCAAAGGTTGATATGTGGGGTCGTGTTACAGCACTCAAAGAGGGCGAAGCTGTAATTACCGCCAAGACCGAAGAAGGTCTTACTCATAGTGTTACACTCAATGTTGTGACAGAGCCGACTAAAATAGCTGAAAAGGCTCAGAAGGTTGACTACACAGTCGGTGCAGTTAAGGAAGGCGACAACCTTCAGAAGGTTGTTACAAGATATGAACTTAACGATGCTGCTGTTCCTGCTGATGTAAAAGACTCAAGCAAATATGAACAGGCAAAGACAGTAACAACAAAAGATGGTGCTGTATGGTCAATTACTGATTATGGTGTTCTCAGAGTTTATGACAAAGCAACTAACGAACGAGATAAAGAACAACGCTTTATGGGTGACAGATATTTCTATTCTGCTGACACAGGTGACGGTAAAGTTCTTGCGATTTTTGCAGACGGTGAAAACGGTATCTGGACAGTTATGGAAGAGGGCTATTCCCATATCGAAATGCTTGATATGAACGGTACTGAAAAAGCAGAAGCCTTGAATGAGCAGACCTGGGAATATGTTGCAAGACGCGGTATGGTTTCAAATGCTTACCTTATAGACGGTGAATGGGAGCCTGAAGAAAGCGACAATGACGGTCTTTGGACTTCAATGTATGCAGGCGGTGAGCTTATGCGTTATGCAGTGCTCAAAAATGACCCTAATGCAACACCTGAACAGATTGAAGATGCAAGAAAAACAGCAACTCTTTCAACAGAGGCAGTTCTGTTCCTTACATATATTTCAATGCGTCAGGGAACAGTTGAGTCTTATAACCGTGCACAGAGAAGTGGTACTGTAGTTGACCTTGAAACAGGTAAATACTATACAAGTGAGGCTACTCTGGTTGGCGGTGATTATTCACAGAATGTTCCATTTGAAAGCCCTGCTGAAATGTTCGAAAAAATGAACAAGACTTATATGGATTCAGCTAAACGCACATATCTTCAGTTACCTGAGGAAAATCTTAAAATCTTCAATAAAGAAGGTTGGGCTGACCCGCTTAAAACTGATGGCGATTATGCAATGCGTACAAGAAATCTTGAAGGTTTCTGGGCAAGAACATATTCATTTAAGGATGAAAACGATGACTTTGATTCATTTGCTTACTGGTCACATAATGGTGACGGAACAGCAACAGGTGTTTCAACAAAGACATACGGCGATGGCAGTGACTTCCTTCTTCACGGCGAAAACTATCGTGGACTTACAGTTGATGCAACAGGCGAAATCCCGCAAAGACTCTGGGACGACCTTATTGGTGAGGGCAGAGTAATCGAGGATATTTTCTACAAGGGTGATACAAGCTCTGACGAGATTATCGGTCATGTATTCCTTTACAAGCTTGCTTATGACATTCTTGGTCCTGAAGACCCTGAACTTGCACAACTCATTGTGAATACAATGGATAAGTTTGCAAAGCATCTTGTTGACAACTCATATAATATGGTTGACGGTTCAGGTCAGCCTACAACTTGGGCAAAGTTCTCAAGAACATATTTCCACAATGGTCAGGTTCTTGGTGGTGCACCGCTTAATGCAATGGTTCTCCTTACAGTATTTAAGGTTGCAGCACATGTTACAGGTTACCAGAAGTGGGAAGACGAATACAGAATGGCAGCATTCGACGAACAGTATCAGTATGCTGAAATAATGACTCAGGAACTTGAAAGATACCAACTTTCAATTCTTGAATATGTTAATGATATATCCACTCTTTTAGGTCGTATTCTTCGCAAAGCAGTGGGAACAAAGTTATTTGAGAGAGCTTACAAATTGATTCTCAATCATTCTGACGAAGAAATGGCAATGCTTGGTTTCTATACTCTTTTCCAACTTGAGGATGATGAAGAACTTCTCAAATATTACAGAGAAGCACTTGATGATTGGTGGGTATCAATGAGTTATAGTGAAAACCCACTTTGGTATTATGTTTATCAACTTGCATATCCTAATGAGGCAAAGACTGATGCTTACGGCAATAGCCTTATAGAAACTGCATCTTGGTCACTTTCCCGTCATCCGATGGATTTAAGAAGATTCCTTGCAACAAACAAGAATCGTGACGATGTTTATGAACTTGACCTTGACGATGTGGGCATTGGAGGAACAAATGAAATTTCATTTGACCCTGAGGCTTATACACCGGCATTCTGGGATTCAAACAGCAAGGTACTCAGAATAGTTGGTATGCTTTTCGGACTTACCAAGATTGAACAGACTGTTGCAGCACCTGACGAAAGAGCATTCCATAAGTACAATGGCTCAAGTTTTGACCTTGACGATGCTCACAATGTTGGTGAAATGGAAGGTTCAACAACCTATTCACTTCCCTACTGGATGGGTAGATACCACGGTATGCTGGAAGGCTGATGGCAGTCAAAAGCATCACCCCAATAATCTAATTAAATAGTAGAAAGTCAACACTTTAAAAAGGTGTTGACTTTTTTAATATTATCGTTGAGAAAGCTAAACGACTATGATATACTTTTTATAATAAATAAAGGGTAAGTGGGATTATGGATAAAATTCAGTTGAAAAAGGACAGTAAGGTTTTGTTTATAGGAGATAGCATAACTGACCCTAAGTTTAATTTTCGTATGATGAGAGAGATTAAGGGCAGGAACATTTACGCCTTACAATTAAAAAAGAGATTTAAAGCATACAGCAAGAGTATAAAGGTTGAAATTAAAGGTGTTGCAAGTAATCGCACATATAATGTTTACGACAGACTCACGAGGGATTGCATAAACTTAAAACCGGACATAATCATTATGCTCATTGGTGTTAATGATGCGTGGGAAAATTATGTGCCTGAGCAGTATCCGCCACTTTTGCGACCTGTAGAGCCACATATCCGTGAAATTTACAGAAGATTCAAAGCAGAATTGCCCGAAACTCAAGTTTTATATTTAACGCCGTTTATGGTTGATGCAGTAGAGGAAAAACTTCCATATCATAAAACTCTTGATGAATTCCGTGCATTACTTAAAAATGTAGCACTTGAAAATGGTGCAAAGGTACTCGATTTGCAAGAGGTTTTTTATGAAGCACAGAAAACTGTTGAACCCAAAAAACTTGCAATTGACGGGATTCACCCAACAAATCTTGGTCATAAGGTGATGGCAGATGCCATTGAAGAAATGATTGAATTTTGCTGATGAATTACTTTATTGAAAAGAGGATGAAAATAGTGGCTAAATGGCAATTTTACACTTCAAAAGAAATAAAACCACAGGGTTGGCTCAAACGACAACTTCAAATTCAAGCAGAAGGTTTAAGTGGAAATTTACATAAAATCTGGCCCGATATTCGTGACAGTGCGTGGATTGGCGGCAAATGTGAGGGATGGGAAAGAGTGCCTTATTGGCTTGACGGCTTTATTCCTCTTGCATATCTCTTGGAAAACGAAGAAATGATTGCAACTGTTAAGAAATATATTGATGCCATTGTTTCAACACAAGAAGATGACGGTTGGATTTGTCCTTGCAAGAAAGAAAAAAGAGCGGAATACGACACATGGGCAATACAACTTATCTGTAAAACTCTCAAGGTTTATTACGATTGCTCGGGTGACGAGAGAATTCCGCAAGTAATTTATAGGGTGCTTAAAAACTATTATGAACTGCTTAAAAGCGGTGAAATCACATTGTTTAAGTGGGCAAAATTCAGATGGTTTGAGTCTTTTATTTCAATCAATTTCTTGTACGAAAAGTATAGGGAAGATTGGATTAAGGATTTAGCAAGAATTATTAAAAAGCAAGGCTTTGACTATAACACAGCAGTGGAAAACTGGAAAAAACCAAGTCATGTGTGGAAAATGAATACCCACATAGTAAATATGACTATGATGCTTAAAAGCGAGGCAGTTTCACACGATTTGTTGGGTGAAAAATATACTGATAA
>JAZSBY010000056.1:0-51270 GCA_045602655.1 Candidatus Fimenecus sp.
TTGAATGTAACAATAGAGCCTGTGAGGGTGGGGAAGGTTGCACTTGGTATCTTAAAACTTTCTATCATATTTACCTCCCAATCTTAATCGCTTCTAATGAGGTATTTCCCGTGTCAGCCCAAATGTTGTTTTCACCGAGCAAGGTTTCTATCGGGCATGGTGGTAACTGTATTGTTTGTGGTGTGGCTAATTCGTACACAAGTTTCTGACCTTGAATAATTGTTTGTAATTCTGTCGTGTCCGTAGCCTCGGATGTAGCGATAATAATTCTATTGTCGTTGTTATAGTTATAAATAGAATTGTCGGTATATCCCGAATCGCTTGGTAATATATCTTTAAAGCAAGAACAAATAAATCTTATAGTTCTTGTCGGGGCATACTTTAGGCCACTTAATCGTGCATAATAACGATATACATCGCCACTACTGTCAAAAGAAGTATAAGACAATGTGTCCAAATCAACAATTTCATGCGTAACCGTCAACACTCCCGTTATTGCGTCATACTCACCGCCATAAACTGTCGAGCCTATCTGAATTGTCTTGTAACTACCAACATAAGGCACATACTCTGTTGAAGTGCCTATCATGATATATGCGTCAATATTAACAGTTTGAGTGTTTGTTGTTCTTAACAACACATAATCATAAACACCCTCTGCCGTTAATGTCAGCGAGTGTGAAGTGTTAGCCATTGATACAAACGACAAATAACTACCGCCCTTTTTATGCAAAAATACGACTAATGAGGCTGAACGGTTATCTGTTCCGTCAATAGTAAAAGTTAATGACATACCCGATTTAATAACCAAAGCATTATTAAAATATACAACTATATCACCATTACCAGTAGAATGACCAGTCGCCACAAGTCTACTATTAGTTATTTCACTTGTAATGCCGTTTAAGGTGCTTTCTGCTCTGTCGGCAATACTCACGAAATTAACACCACAAGCATTATTGTTTATCTCACTATACCCGTTTATAGTCCTCACATTATCAGGCGAAGGAGTACCACTACCGCTCTGTGTTGCGGTTAGGGCGATAGTGTGAGATTTAAGAGGTAAGCCTTCTTGTAAAGCATTAAAAGTACAAATACTACCACTTGCAGATATGATAGACATTGGAGGTTTCTTACAAGTCTTAAACATATTACGATACCTTTATAGAAACTGATATATTACTTGATTGAGCAGGGAAAGTAAGAACTACTGAACCATTACTCTGTACTAAATCGGAATACCAAACAGGGGCATATACATCTATTAAAGAAGAAGTAGTAATAGCACTATCCGTGAATGTAAGAGTTGTACTTCCTGCTGATAATGTTTGAGCAGGAAGTACCTTATCAGTAGATGCAATAGTAACCACTCCATTACTTTCAATAATCTTGATCTTATTGCCTTGTACTAAATCTAATGCTCCGGTAGAGATAGCATTACCAAGAACTTCTACTCCATTTACCTTGATATTTCTCCATGTATCTTCTACATCATCACCTGCTGGAATAAGAACCCAAGCAGTTGCATTAGATACAAATACATCTCCAACCTTAGCATCTTGTGAAGCATAAGTTCCTGCCGTGATTACCTTATATGTATAACCCTCATTTGAAGAAGATGCAGTAGGTAAAGTAGTAATAGTACCACCACTACCTAATGTACCCTTAAATACCATAGGGTTAGGGAGATTATTAAATTCAGAACTGATCTTATTGGACGACCATGTTTTATCACTTGCAGTAGTTGTATCATCAATAATTGATGAACCTCCGCCGCCACCGCCGCCGGATTTTGCAAGTGCAACAGCTAAAGCGAATTGTTCCTCGTTAAATTCTGCCATTGTTATACCCTCCTGTTATACCCAATTCCATGAGTTGTCCGACTTCAAGAAAGCAACATCTGCACTTGCAGTATAAACAATACTTCCATAAGCAAGTACAGTACCTTCGGGCAATCCTTCCATAGCAACACTCGCTGATGTAACCTCAGCTTTAGTATCAGCGAAAGCAACAATACGAGCCTTATCATCTGCCTCTTTTTTAATGCTTACTACTTTAATCATGTTAATATCCTCCCTTTTGCTTTATTATAAAATATTTTATAGGGCTTTACTATAATCAACTACCTGAACTCTCGGTGATTCTATACGTCAATTTCATCGTCAAGTCAGGACTCTTTATTACCGCCTCATCAAGGTTCGCAACTGTACTTACAAATCCGTGCATTGAAGCGATCATAAGTGCTCCCTGAAGTGCATAATTAGCATCTGCAAAGCAGAATAATGACGAACCATATACATTTCCATTAGCACTCGCCAACATATTAGCATTGTTACCCTTATTGAACGCACTTTGTATTGATGTTTGATAAAAAGTGTCATTGTGATAATACAAGGTGGTAGTAAAAAGACTTCCCACAGCAGGAAATTTATAAAAATCCCCGTTAGGCATAAGCATACAACAACCATTATATACTCGTGCGTCATCCATAGAAAATGGTATTGTCTTTTCTGCTATAACATCAGGAGTTGTCCCAAGTAAATCTATCTTGAGCATCTTTACTACACCACCCGTAGTTGCCATACACCAAGCGTAGTTTCCATCAAGAAGAATAATGTCCTTATGAAAATATGATGTGTATGTGGCATTAGTTACATTTGTAAATGTAACTCCGTTAAATGTTTTTTCTACTATCGTACCCATAGACCAATCGGAAATATTGATAGGATATGCTTTAATATCAGCACCACTCCAAGTGATAATGTAAATCTTATCTCCTGTGTAACTAATACTTGATGTTGCCTCGGTAAAGTTAGCTACCTGCTGTGCGATAGTATGTGTTCCAACAAGTTCGGGATGATATGAGTCAGAAGGATTAGTGAGAATTGCTCTTGAAAGTAAATGCAAGTTCTTACAGGAAAGCTGATACTCGTCAATAGAAATAGTATTATTTGCATAACTAATTCTATATGCAACTTCTCTATCGTAATCCACAATATGAAGTCTGCCAATATATAAATTAGTAGCATTAACTCCTGTATCATATAACAAATCACAGATAGGAGAGTCAGTCGAAGGTGCTGTGCCGTCATTAAAATATTCTGCGATAGCAAGTTGATGTTTTGTAAGACAAACACTTGCTATTGAACCATTGCCTCTATCTGTTCCCCAATCCCAAACAAATTCATATCCCTTATATCCGTTAGGTGAAGATATAACTGCACTCTCTTGACTCGCAGAGCCACGCTTGAGATATGTTCCTGAATAAGCGTCATTTCCTGCACAAGCAGTAATATTAGCGTTATGATGCAACATAGATACACTTGCATCATTAACTCTATCTGTAAGAACACAACCTTCAAAAAACTGCTTTACAGGAAGTAACTTATCACGAGGAATAAGCAACCCATAGTTACCCTCACACATCAAATCATCAGGGTAAGCAGTAATAGTATTCTTCTTTTCTACTCTCTTAACAACTTGACCATTTCTCGATAAATCAAGTCTTAATCTTCCTTGCAAAGCCATGATTATTCCTCCAATCAACTATTCTGATACTGTCTATAATAGAATTGACAGCCGCTATGACTATTATCGAAACCGACATTACATACAAGAGTTTCACCATCGGCTAAATCGACAGGAACAATATCCGTTAGTGCTGTCCATGTGTTTGTATTCAGCTTCTTCTTGTATTTGGAAGTGCCGTCAACAATAAGCTCGAAATAACCATCATTGCCACCTGTGTTAGTCATTAGCTGAAAAGGCATGATATTTACAGTAATATCACCAACAGCCGCGAAACTCATTATAGTAATAGCAACATCTGTGCCTCCGCTTCCGCCCACATCTCTTGCAAGCAGAACATCTTCTTGATACTGATAGCCATTGCGATACAAAGACATATCGAATGTAATTTCGGCACTTCCGCTACCGCCACCTCCGTTACCGCCACAACAAGCAATCCAATTAGTCATTAACTTATCCTCACTTTCACAGGCATAGCACTTTCTTGTGCAGGGAATGTAAGCGTCAAAGTATGGTTTGTGCCATCTGTTACTTGTGCCGTAGGTGAAACACCTGTAAAGGCTTCATCTACAAATGGTTGAACAGTAATTCCATCAACAATAGCACTATCTGTGAATACTACGGTTGTGCTTCCTACTGCAAGTGTTCCGCTTAATTCAGTATAATCAGCCTTAGCATTTACCTCATTGATAGCTTCAATAATCGTCGTAGCTGTCGTATGCAAATCAGAAGCGTACGACAGCACTTTGTTCAAGAACAGACCAAGAGCATTGAATGTAAGCTTTCTCGTAAGCCAAGTGCCGCCGTCCTCTCTCTGCTCTGCGATAACATCTGATGAGGATAATTCCTCTGCCGTAATCAATTCGTGAATTTCTTTGTTCGCCATACTTCCTCCTTATGTGATGAATAAATCGCCATCTTCTGTGGCAAGATTATCGCCTTCCTCGGTCACAAGATAATACTGTTCCTTTTCTCTTGTAATTGACATATTTTCTGCAAGTCCAACAATTCTTCTACGCAGTCTAATCGGTATAAAGCTATCAGACAATACAAGATTAGGATAAGGCTCTGTCAATTCAATATCAAGGTTCTCACCCAACGGCACAATTCTTCTGTGAAGTCTGATAGGTGTGAACTCCTCTTCAATAGTAATCTCACCATTAAACTTATCAGAAGGTGCAAGATTTTGTCCTTGAATAACTGCTATCAAGTCGCCTCTATCAACAACTGCCGTACCACTATTTATCTTTGCTCTTACTTCCCATTCATGGGCTTCTCCCGCTTCAACATCTTGAAGGTAGAATTGATTACCAAGAGTATGATAACCGCTCTCTCCGTATGTATGAACAGGCTCTCTATCAAACTTAACTCCGTCAAGGTAGTAATTAAGAGTAATTACCTGATTTTCTTCTGCAAGAGTATTCAACATCTTCAATTCATGCCAAAGAGTAACTGTCGTTGTATCGCCTACAGTAAATCTTATCCTATATAATTTCTGAAAAGATGTAGTAAGAGTTATATTTCCTGCGTTTGTATAAGTGTAATAAGTAAACTTACTCTGTGCGGTTTCTTTTCCAAGAAGTCTTGTACTTGCTATCTCGTTTGTACTTGCGGTATCTTGCATAGGGTTAACACCCTTAGATGTAATTTCCATACCGCCATGCCACTTCCACTCATAGCTTGTTATAACAGTTTCAATCGTATCACCCGAAGATGTTACAAGAGCTAATCTATCTCCGCAATCATACGAAGGGTCTGATGGCATATCTAATTCGCATGGAGTATATACGACATTGTTCAGCTTATCAAAAAGCCTATCTGTCATTAATTGCAATTCTGCAAGAGCCCCATAATCCCAAGCAGGTGCATCAGAAATCTTCATTACATTTCCAATATCCTCAGAACTCGGAAGTGTAACAAAAGTTCCTTTAGCAGATGTGATTGAAAGTCCAATAAAACTACAAGTATAATCAGCTATTTTTACTTTGTACCATCTGCTCTTATCGAGTGTTTCATCTACTACTGTATGATGGTCGTATAACTCTAATGAGCCTTGTCTGTTATCTCTTGCACAACAGCCTAAGTTCTGACATACAACCTTAACAGCGTCACGATATGTCTTAATGCCACTTGTGCTATCAAGATATATATTAGTAGTAACATTGGTGAAGTTATCTATGATGAATTGTTCGTCAAACGCAAGGGGATAATCACATTGTTCGGAAATAAATTCAAGCACCTCAAAAGGTGTTCCTGATATTGCGTCAGCAGGTAAAGCCTTATCTAATTTACGCATATTATCGTATGCACTAAACTTAACACTATTCTTATCAGGTCGTTCAGGATTAGTGATAGTAAATACACCTAACGACAACTCTTCCCAACTACCATTTATAAGAACACGATATTTGAGATTTATAATAGCATCATAGAAAGCATACCTTGATATGTCGGTGAGTATTGACAATTCAAGAACATCCGAAGATACATCGCCAAACTCGATGCTATCTCCATCAGTACATTGTCTTATTATATTTAATGAGTCTTGAACTATGTTAGAGGGAGTTACGGCAAGTACAGACTCATCAGGGAACACAATAGTACCATAGACCTCATCATAAGGTCTATCAATACTTTTCATAGCATCCTTAAAATTTGTACTTACTGTTCTCATAAATCAATTATAACATAGTCCCTCTTATTTCTTTTTGCTGATTGAGATAACGAGCATTAGCTTTTCCAATCTCTCTGTCGCCAATAACAAGGTTCTTATTATTGACGGCTTGTACTACTTGCATAGTAGCTTGTATCATCTGCTCAAAGTAAGGTGCAAATTCTTCACCCACTGCCTGTCTAATCGTATCAAGAGGTGCTTCGATATTTGTACCGCTTGTTTGGTCTCCGAGAACAGCCATAAACTGCTTATTCGGAGGGATAACTGCACCTTGAGCAAGATGAGGAATAGCAGGCACATTCAAATAAGGTATTCCAGCAAACGGTCTTGAACCATTTACATCAAGTGTACGAAGTATATTAAATGACTTCGATATATCTTGTAACGGCTTTGTAATAGACATATTAATACCATCTATCATGCCGTTGAGTAATGACTTAACTGCACTACCCATGCCGTCTGACAATGCTACAAACATCTCGCCGCCTTCACTAATAGACTTCTTAATCTCTTCCCAAGCTCCGATGAATGAGTCTTTGATATTGTCAGAAGCCATTGTAAAGTTTTCTTCGATAATCTTCGCACTATCAATACTTCCATTCTTGAGCGTGTCGAATGTGCTTACAAATCTATCTTTAATACCAAGACTTTGTGTATCTGCCGCACCCTTAATCTCTGTAAATTTTACAGGTATTTCTCCAAGGTATCCCTTAGTTGCATCTGTCATAGCGTGAAGATTGTTAGTAACATTATCAAATACAAGGTCTCCCTTTATGTTATCTGCTACCGCACCTAAGCCCTTTATATTTTCAGCAACACCCTTGAGTGAGGTTTCAAGCTCTGCGTTCTTTCCGACTGCTCGGTCAATACTATCAATTAATTGATAAACACCGAATGCGGCAGCACCATAGGCAGTTCCAATATTGCTACCAATAGCACCACCTATAACTGCACCAGGCGTTCCTCCAATAGCACCGCCGATAGCCGCGCCTGCTCCAATTCCTCTTATTGTGTCCCCAATGATTGGTTTCTTACTCCAATCAACAACATTTTCAATAGTAGCACCTATCTTTTCTGCAATAGCGACAACAATAGGTAACAACTGTTCAATAACACTAACTATTCTATCAATAGTATCTGGCAAATTTTGAAGCCATTCCATAACCTCATCAAATGACGGGAGAATTTCTTTGATTGCCCAAGTTATTTCACTGATTAAGTCAGGTATATTTTGAAGCACTGTTGCAATAGGCTGTAATGCTGTAACAGCTTCTCTCGGGGCGCTATCGGCAAAACCGCTCCAAATTCCCTTTGCGCCATCTTGAACGCCTTCCCATATACCTGTAATGCCCGCCCAAATGCCCGTGAAATCTATTCTACTTAACAGTTGTCCAAGACCTCGTCCGAGCGATTGCCAATCAGCTTGTGATATTGCAGTACCGAGCATATCTATCATGCCTTGAGCAAAATCATTAATGCTAATACCAAGCATATCCCAGCCATTCAAGCCTTGAGGGCTTTTCATAGTGCCCTTAATATTAACAGCACTTAACTGTGCCAGCATATTATTAAAGCCGTCAGCGATAGCTTGTCCCCAGCCCTTCCAGTCAGCAGTAGTAACCCAACCGTAGAAGTATGCAATAGCACTTCTAAAGAGATTGCCAAGCGTTTCTCCAAGCTTAGGAACTATAAGAGGTATTGCACTATTCATAGCACTCGCAACTTGCGTACCAAACTTCATGGTACGAGCAGGAGTAATAATAGTGTTGATAGTATCACATACTAAATCAAATGCACGACCAATAACTTCACCAAGCTTTGCTCCCAAATCTTCATGAGAAAGAACTCCGTCAATAAATGTTCCAATAAGAGTAGCAATCTTTAGTACCTTTGCTCTGCCCTCACCCTCAAGCCACTTGTTAGCCTTATCAAGAGATGCCTCAAGATTAGTAGCAAACAAGTCTCCTAAATCGAAAGCATCGCCAGACTTCCAAGCATCTTTGAGCATCTGTGCAAGTCTATTAAACGGAGTCTGAATACGCTCGAACATAGAATTAGGGTCAAGCAAATCATCAGCACCTCCGCCGCCTCCGCCTGACGGAGATGTATCTTCATCGTCTTTATCTCTACCGAGAACATTCAAATCATCAAAAGCGGCAAGCCTGTCATTAAGTTTCTTCTGTTCGTCAGCCGCTTTCTTTGCACTTCCACCAGCACTTGCAAGACTATCTGCATAATCTCCTGCATCAACTTTAACTGCCTGTAATACAGTTGACGCTCCTGTAAATGCGGCTATAAAACGAGCGATAGCATTACCTACACTTGCAAGCATATCCATCAATCTTACAAGCACAGGATATACGAAGTTAATGATAGGAGCAAAAGCCGCCGCCCATGCGTTTTTAAGGAAAAGGAGTGATGACCTTAATTCTGTAATAGCATGATTAGTTTCATTAGACGCACTCTGAAACTGCACAAGGTTCTTTAAGCCCTCAGTAACGCCCGCTCTTAACTTACGATATAAAAAGAAGAAACTACGCACACCGAAGATGTACTTTGTAAGCATCTGCAAGGTACGGCGTAAATTCTTAACAGAAAATGCTTTATCCGCAGAGTCTCCAACGCTATCAAGAGCTTTCTTTAATCCAGTTCTAACCTTACTGATTAAATCACCAATAGCTTTAATAACTTTCCTGACTAACTCATATATAGCAGTAAACACTTGCTTTGCTTTGGACCATATAACTTGTAATACATTACCTATATTCTGAATAGCATTTACTACTTGTGCAATAATTGTAATTACTAAATTCAAACCAGCAGTAGCTTCTGTAAGTGCGGCCTCACTAATAAGACCGGCAGTTTGTGCGGCAGGACCAATAGCATTAATAACATTCAAGGCACCTTGAAGCATCGTCTTTGCACTTGCGATGCCTTGAATAGTTCCATTAATAGTATTAAGCACTTGAGCATTAGACAGCTTATTATTAGCCTCCTCAGCTTCTTTGCCATAATCTTTCATAACCTGCTTGGCTTCATTTAACTTATCAACAGTCTTTTCATATTCTGCATCTCTGGAAGCAGATTGAAAATCAGTTTCTTTCCAAGACGCCTTTATTTCTTTTACCTTAAGTTTAAGTTGTTCAAGATAGCGAGTAAGCTCTGCTATTCCCATCTTTGATGTATCGGCATCAAGGTCAACATTAATAGGAGCAGATTTTGCAGAAGCTCTTGCTTTTTCCACATAAGCGGCTCTTTCAGTCGCTTTAGTTCCTTCCTTTTTTGCTTGGGTTAAGTTTTCTTCTTTCTTAACTCCCTCATCAATAGCTTTATTAGCCTGCTCTTGATAATTCGCTTCTTCTTTATTTGCAGTGGCGCTTTCTTTCTTTCCCGCCTTAACTTTTTCTGTTTTATCTGCCGTTTTTTGTGTCGCAGTAGCAACTTGTTGTTCTGCATCGGCTTGTTTCTGAGTAGCTTCTGCCGCTTGTTGTGCTTTTGCAGTAAGCTTATCATAACGGCTATTAATACTATCTGCTTTCTTGCCTTGGTCGTCTAAATTAGATATCCACTGATTAAACTCTGGGAGATTTTTCGCATAATTAACTTTCTTTTGAGCAGATTTAACTCCAGAAGATTTCGCCCACTCTTCTGTCTTACTAATTAGCTTGTTATAAACTTGTTCTCCCTCATCTTGAAGTCCTTTTAATGCAGATTTTTGTTTATTTATCGCTCCATCATTAGACTTTATAGTGAGTGCTTTTTGAACTTTATCTCCAGCTTTTTGAGCCGCCTTAACCGCGGGGTCTGCATTTAACTGTGCAACAAACTTTAAATCTACTTTATCATTTGGCATAGCGCATTACTCCTTATTCCAGAGTTCGTTCAGTAATGCGTCATCTTCTTTCTGTTGTAATGTGCGTCTATCCCAATTAAAGTATTGAGGATTATCGCGCCTAAATTCCATCTCATATTTCTCTAACTTCTTACCTTTAGCTATTTTGCTTCTGATACCAACAACAGTTGATAGAGGACTTTCCCCTATTGCTACATAATAACCCATGAATGTCCACCAGTGACAGTATGCAACACTACGGATTTCCATGTTTGCAACATTGTTTATACCAGATGCAATTAATTGTGCATCATTATCCCAATCTATGAGTTTGTATTCTGTTTTTGCTCCCGGATTTGTTTCTCCACAATTAAAGAATAAAAACATCTGTTCAACTAATTCATTTAACTCTTCCTCAGATAAAGCAAGTATTTCCTCAACATCTTCAAAATCAGGATAAAAAATTATAATGCTTGTAAATATGCGTTCTGTTTTAGATAACTCAACATCATTTAAAGCCGAGAAGCAGTCTAATACCATACGATAATCTCCATTATTGCGTATGGCATAGACTTCCTCGTTAATGTGAATTGTTATCGGCAACTCATACATTACTTATGATACTTCTTTTGATACTTATTGGTATGCTTAACTGTTCTATTTTTAAACTTCTCAATTTCCTTATCAAGTCCAGTGGTATAGAGACCAGCAAGTTTATTAATAATACGCTCAAATCTATATTCACCGTCAACTGGGTCAAACATATTACCAGACGGAGCACAAATTTCAGATACATTACTATCAAACAATTCGTCAATAAGTGAACGCATCTCCGTATCAATATCTTCAAGAACGGTAGCTACCTTACCAAGTTGCTTAATAGCATCTTCACTATCGTCATCAACATCAAGTTCCTGCACCTTTTCCTGTGACTTCTTCAAAAGTTCCTCGAGCTTAGGATAAATAACAGTATATCGCTTGAAAATGTTAAGGTCAGATACATTCAACTCAAGCATCCTATTAAAATCTCCGCCAATACGAAACTTTTTCTTCTCAACAAAACCTAGGTCAATATCTTGTACCTCAGGTTCAGTAATAGGAGCGGTAGTAGCCTTCTTCTTTGTGTCATCAATCATTAGATTTACCTCCAGATAATAAAATATGCCCGACACGGCATAATTGCTATGTCGGGTCATATTTTAATTATATCAGATAGTTACATCAGGTGTGAATGTGAAGTCATCTGACAGCTTATCAACAGTACCGAGTGTGGACTCGTTAGAGAAGTATGCCGAAATAGGCATATTTACATTAGCATCTCCACCGAGGCTGTTTACTGTGATTGTGCAGTTGACATGACGCTCTGCCTCATATCCGTTTGTAGAGTCTCCAACATAAGCAGTGATAATGTAGAGATTGAACTGGTTGAACTCTGCAAGAGCATTTCTCTTACGCATATCATTCAACTTAGCTCCGAGCTTGGAACCCCCGAGAATGAGATAAGGGTCAAAGTCTTGCTGAGGCTGTGTCTTGTTGATGTCAGTATAGTTGATACCAAGAATATCCGTAGATGTCTGAATATCAGCATTGTACTCGATTGAGGAATCCTCAGTTCTACGACCGAGAATTTCTCTGTTGTACTTCTGACCATCAATCGTAATAGAACCGTTAGCATCAGCCCACTCTGCAACTGTGATTAGGAGCTTTCTTTCCGCTCTCTGATGTGTAGGAAGATTAAATTCGCTAATAGCCATAATCTTTTTCTCCTTTCTTATGACCAAATTACTTTAGTATAATCTATATAATCAATCCTAATCTCTATGCTATATAAAGCAAGAGCTGGAGTGACTTCTGTATTAATACCATCAAGTGATGGTTGTTCGGAAGTTGTGTGCATATCTTCTATCTCACACTTTTCCCCAAAATCAGGATAAATATGAGCATCGCCTTGCTCGTTTATCCAGTCCATCAATTCCTGTATCTCGGCTATATCATCAATATTTTCATTCGTAAGTGTTGTTGACGGTAAAGCCATATCAGTCATTGATTTTGTAATAACTAATGAAAATGTATAGCGTTTTAACACGCTACCATCAACATAAGGTTTATTAAGCACTTTCTCGTTTGAGTCGGTCAAGAATTGTATGTTATTATCTTTGGCGTTAATAAAATTGACGAACAGTGGACTTGTACTAAAGCCAGGATAATTTACAAGAAAATTTAGTATAGAAGTATTCTTGTCCATCGTATTAAGTTCCTATTGCCTTTCCACTAAAATTCTTTTGTAATTGCTCATACAAATAACGAGTCATTTGACGCTTCATAGGCGTATATTTTGTAGGAGTATTAACAATTTCCTCAATCCAGTGGTGTCCTGTATTAGGATGAGAATAGCCTAAACGACAAATATATCGTGCAGTATTTTTACTATTAACACGCGTAAGTTTGTTATTACGCATCTCATAAGCGCGCGCTCCTCTTGTAAAAAGAGTAGTACGCATATTAGGAACCATAATTCTTCCAGAGTCATGTTTTTCCTCTGACGAGTACCAGCCAGCTACTATGCCATTTCTAAAATAAACATGGTTATAATTATAAATATGTCCCATGTATTGATAGTGAGCATAATCTAAGCCTTTACCCCATCTAAGGGATACAGTGTCCTCATCTATGAATACCTCACAGGACTTGCGAAGTTTACCAGAGCGGTATGGAACATATTCATTAAAAGTATCACGAGCAATTATACCCATTTGCTTTAAAGTAGTATCATCAGCAAATCGTTGAAACGCCCGTATATAACCTTGTAATGCTTTAGTATTTGCAAGTGTGACAGAAACTTCACTACTGCATATAAACGCATTTTTTGCGGGTATTGCAATATTTTTAGTGATTGGAGTTATTGCCATACTATGCTCCTACTATCCTATAATGCTCCATTCCTACGCCTGTTCCAGTATTGATAACATAAGTGTCAATCATCAAACTTGCATCATACTTTTTATATTTACTTACAAGGTCAGTATGACGCAAGCCTGAGATTGTATCATCTATTACATCATCAACTTCCCCCAAGATAATTATGTCTCCGTTAGCTAATGTAAAGTTTTCAGATTTAGCTTCCAACTCATCCCAAGTTCTACGGTCAACATATCTATCATCTTTAGGTATTCTGCAGGTAATACTCTTTGTTTCGAGTTTTACACCTGATGTTGATATTCCACGAGTGCCCACATAATAAGTTTCATTAACATTTTTCCAGAAACAATTATTAATAACTGTTCTATACCAAGTAACTTCTTGAGTTGTTGGGTCAATGTACTTATTATAAAGTGTGATAGTCTTATCCCACCAAGCAAACGGAAAATTACTCACCAGGATATAACCCCCTATACAGTATTCTTCTGCCGAGATTATCAGCTACGCCATTGAGATAACGATTGATACAAGCATCTATCTCTACCTTAGCTTTGTCATAAAGAGCATCTGCACTAAGGACTGAATATCTTACAGATACTCCATCATTCGATTGCTCTGAAACCTGTGCGGCAACATTAATGCCGCCAGTGCTTGCTACATCAGGAGTAATAAGATTATTCTTTGCCTGTACAAGCTCG
The DNA here is from genome assembly GCA_045602655.1 of Candidatus Fimenecus sp. GTDB lineage: Bacteria > Bacillota > Clostridia > Oscillospirales > Acutalibacteraceae > Fimenecus. The sequence continues at coordinate 13,652 of JAZSBY010000056.1, forward strand.
ATAAGACGATACATACACTTCTTAACTCGCTCCATAACATCTTCTGTTCTCCATTCTTCTTTCCAAAGGCGATTGAATGTAATCCAGTCGATATATGTTTGAGCATCATAAGCCAAAAGAGCAAAGAGGGCTTCGTCTGTTATCGTACCACCCATTTCAACATATTCATCAAATGTTAAGTATTCTACCATCAGAAGCCCTCTTTTCTATCTCTTTTTTGAAATGTTATCAGCCGAGTGAGATAATTCTTGCAATCGGGATAGCCTTGAGTGAGATATACTCTCTTCCAGAAACATCTCTGCTGTTTACAAGCTCCCAGTTAGCACCCATCTCAAGCTCTGCATCTGTAGGAGAGAGGCTTGCCATGGAATACTTTGTGAAGGAGATACCGTAAGGAGCAAAGCACTTTCTCTGACGAGAATAGAGTGTATCCTGGCCACCATTTGTCTTTGCATCTCTTGCCATCTCGTAAGGAACCTTAGCACCGCAGTTTGTGTACTCAATAGCACCATCACCAAATACATAAGTTACATACTTAGGAACATTCGTAGGCTCTGTTGTAGTAGCGGCTGTGATTGTTGTTGCAGTAGAAGTAGTAGATACAGCGGGCTCACCTGTACCATACTTACCAGACTTCTCTGTGAGTGTGAGAACTGCACCGTCTCTGGAAACTGAATAGTTAGCGTCAGAACCAAGGGCGGTTGCAAGAGAAGTAGCAACTCCTGTGGGTGTCTTTGTGTCAGCGGCGGCTACTGTATAAATAGTACCTGCAACTGTGAACTTATCACCCTCGGAAGCATTAGAGCCGCCAACTGTAACTGTGTAAACACCAGCAGATGTGAAGTTGTCAATAGTAGGCATACTATCATCAACCATTACCATACGACCGTTGAGTGTGCCAATGGAGAGGTCTCTCTGCAAGCCGTTAGCATCGTTGTACTTGAGATAAACGAGAAGCTTAAGGTTCTCAAGGTTTGTAGCAACCTTAGAGTGCATGATAGCAAGTGAGAACTTACCCTTATGGTCACCACAAGCTCTCTGCATAGCAGTATTAAGAGTTGTGCCGTCCATAGCACCAACAACACCCTCGCTGTTTGTAGCGGCGGATACATCGTATGTATGGCTTGATACAAACTTGGAACCTTCAGAGTCAGACATAGAGAATACACCGTTCAGAATATGAACGATTGTGTCCTGGTCAATCTCGTCCCAATAATCGGAGATTTGCTGTGCAATATTCTCCATAAAGTCTGTTCCGCCTGTAATGTCATAAGAGAAATCTCTCTCTGTCCAAGCATTAGCACGACCAACAACAACTCTTGAGTGTGAGAAGGTCTTTGTCTGATTAGCATCAATGTTTGTCTCGCCATCATAGTTAAGAGGTACAGAACCGCTGATAAGACCCTTGAGAGGCGTTGTAATATAGTTACCGCCTGCTTGGTCTGCCATAGCTGATGCAAGCTCAGGACGAGATACGATAGCTCTGGACTTGATAAGCTCGTTCAGCTTTGTGTTAGGTATTCTATCAACATACTTCTGGAATACCTCGCCGTTGAAAATCTTTGAATTAAAAATTTCCGACATTGTGTTTTTCTCCCTTCATTAGGTTAGATTTTTTAATATGTTGTCGCACCAGGATTTTCGTTAGCCGCTTTCATCAACTCTGTCAGTGAAGGCGTCTTAGCCGGGTTCGTTCCTGGTGTTGAACTCACGAACTGTGGCTTGCCTGCATCAGTATTCTGTGCAGGCTGTGTAGGTGTTGGCGTATTAGGAGCAAATGCGTCTGAATTATCCTTAGACCATCCATCAGCAAAATCATCTGCGCCGATAATAGCGTCATTCTTCATCTTTAGATTTTCTTCCTTCATAGCTCGTATGAACTCACGCTTTGCGGCCTGACTTGTAAACTCCTTAGTATTTGCATACTCCTTAACTGCAAAGTCATACTTCTGCTCTGCAAGTTGTTGTTGATAAGCCTTTGTGTCCGCAGTGTACTTCTCCTGCAAACTATCAAAATTTGCCTGAAGCTCTGTCAGCTTCGTAGAGTCTGTACCAGCATCCTTTAACTTTGTTTGAAGTTCTGCCAAGTCCTTATCTCTCTGCGTGATAGTCGTATTAAGCTGTTCGATAGACTTGTCCTTTGCGGCAAGTTCATCATCAAACTTGTGCTTACTTACATACTCTCCACTGGAAAGGTCTGTAAACTTTGCGTTAGCTTCCTTTGCAAGTGCTTCAAACTGCTCAAAAGTTAAAGTACCGCCTTCAGCTTTGTCAAAAATCTCTTTGATGTTCATTGAAAAGTTCCTCCTGAAACATTCTTTATATCCGCTTAATTTATAATGCCGCAGGTACGGTTCTGCGATGAATGTGCTGATGTTTATATGTCCTCAGCAAGACTATATAACAAGGGCGTTTAACCCTAATTACCAAGAAACTTATTCCACAGTTTCATTTTACTAAATGTTTCCATAATCGTCAATAATTATTAGTAATATTTAACCTTAATTCGTTCAAGTTTTGCAGGTATGCCACACGCTCGGCTAAACTGCTTATACTGTGTTGTTAATCTGCCAACTCTTGTTCGTGCAGACATCATAGTATTACGGTTATTAAGTGACTTTGCAAATAAATATTTATTTTTTGCATCTCGAATATTTCTTTCGTATTTTCTTTGTATTTGAGTACACTCATAAAGAGTATAATGTTTCCCATTAGGAGCAGTATATCCTCTTTCATTATCCTCAAGTATTTTATCTAACTGTTCCTGAGTATATGTTGGCTCTGCTTTGCCAATTTTTATTTTCATAAAATAGTGTCGGCAATTCCATTGACCTATCTGACGCTCAAACCCCATATAAGTATGTCCATCAATATCTTCAAAACTTGAACCGCTCTGCATTTTTTCCATATTTTCATTTGTATATTGATGTCCCTGTGCCGGGGCGTGGTCAGGGGCAGGATATACATGAGCAGACAATTCTACACCATCTGCACCTATCTGTTCTCCAATCAAATCTTGTGCCCGATTTATGAGATTTTTCATGCTATCGAGGATATTCATTCTAATAGCGTTATTTGCACTTGTAGAACGATTAGACTTGTCATCTATCATATAACGCACGCCACTGTCAAATAACTGCGTTTCTGTGCGTTTTAGAGCGTGTTGAAACATCTCGTCAGATAGTCTATCATAACTTACTGCTTCATCCATGATAGAACGATACGCTTTTGATAATGAATAATTACGAAGAATAGCGGGATTAGATAAATCTCGCATAGTAATTACAGGTCGTTTAACAAGAGCATCAAAACTTGATAATGCTTCATTAATTAGTTGTGTAACCAATTCCATTAATTCTTTATTTTGTGCTAATGCTAATTGAGTTTCATAATAAAGCAACGCTTCTCCATAAATATACTCTATTAACCACCACCAGTCTTTCTTAATGCGTTTGCGTTGTTCTCTACGATAAAGACTGGTTTCAGTATTAATAGCCTGAATATCCTCTTGCATTACTGTCATGCGATTTAGACCATCAAGCTTATCAAAATCAGCAAGACGATTTAGCCTGTTAGCAATAATTCGTATTACAGACAGGCTATATTCATCTTGCCGTTTTGCATATTCATATAGGAGTTTTTCTATCTGCTCATCAGTAAGCATTAGCTATATTGATTATCCCCACTCTTAAAATCGTTATCGCCTTCTTCATCTTTAGGACTCTCCTCTTTCTTACTTTCAGGAGTTTGTCCAAGCATATCCATTTCTGCAAGATTTTGTTGAACAGACTCAAGATTTTCTTGCTGGATACGGATGAGTGCTTCTCTTGCTTGACGCTCTGTTTCACCAAAGTACCACATACGAGTTTCAAGCTTACTTGCAAGACCATTTTGAATAAGAAGTATTCTATGAGTAAGTTCCATATCCGTATCTGAAAGGATACTATCGTCCCATTCAAACGAAACTTCATATTCTCCTTCTTCGGTAATCTCATAAAGGTCACAATAAGCGTTCATTACATAAATTGCATCTCGTAACATACGCTCCGTAGCTTTTTGAATATGTGCGTTGGTTTCATAACTTCTTACACGAAGCATCTTTAATTCTGTGGCAGTTTTTGCCTCGCTAATAACATCAGAAATAGTTCCACGAGCGAGTCCAGAAACATCTTCAATTCTCATCAAGATACAATTAAGACCGTTGATAAGTGATTGGTCACGCAAAGTAGGTGAAAATACTTCATAAGTCTTTTCATCATTAAGGTCAATCTTACGATACAATCTCTGTTGCAGTGAGGACATTACAGAATATCCAGCTCCAGGATTACTTGCATCTTCCATAAAGCGTAACGCTTCACGGTCAATATCAATAGCAAGCTCACCGCCTTCAAACTCCCAAAGAAGTCTTGAATACTGTTTATCCGCCTCTTTAATAAGCCACTTAACTTTATCAAAACCACTAACACCAAGCGGTGAGTGAGTATCAATAGTATTAGCCTCGGGCATCTTAAAATATGCGAAAAGCAATCTGTTTACATTATTAATAGTAGTTTCAGAAGCAAGCATTGACCACTCAGGAATTTCAGTAAGCGGACATTCTTGACCAAGATTATCTGTATCGTCTGTGACGGCTTTTGTTTTATAAGCCTTATTGATAACAGTTACCGAATTATTTGTAGAGTCCAACTTATGATATTCTATTCTACTGTAAATAGTGTCCTTATCTATCTTGCGTTGAATAAACGCCGCTTCTGTCATTTTTCCACTTGAGTCAAATGCAAGAGGATAAAACTCGTTTGCTTGAATAAAGTCAAACTCGATTTCATATCCTGTTTCAGACTCGGACTGTGCTATCTCGCCTGTAACACTGTCAGTTTCTTGATGTAGTGTAACATTTTTCTTTTGAACAAGATAAGGCTTAACAACAAGTCCTCCCTTTGCTATACCATACTCAAGTTGTATCCTGAGAGCATCCTTAAGCTTTTCATATTGCTTATTAAGATACTCTGCTCTTGCAGTAGAACCCTTGGGAATATCTTGAGTAACAACATGGGTAGCAACCATTGGTTCAGGCTTTCCGTCTGTGCCAATATTACCTGTGTTCATATAATTAGGTGTCGCCGGCTTAATATCTTTCATAGGAGTAGTAATTTCACTCTCAAACTCAATAAGAGCCGTTCTCGCCTTTTCACTTGCAATAAGTTGAGGAAGTCCGAGCGATTTAATAGTTGCTGGGTCATCTTGAGTGCCATTTTTAAGCCACGGCGCTCTATTCTCATACATTTGTGTCCACAACTCAATAGCATTAATCATCTCGCCTGAGATGTTAGGTGTTATATGTAATACTTCTTGTATTGTTTGTCTGCCAATCATTTTGCCAAATATCCCCTTTATCTTATCTACAACTTGGTTCCAGAGTGACATAATAATCACCTCTTTCTTCTTTTCTCACGGGCTACAATTATGCTTTCACCATTAGACCTTCCGTGAGAAAGCTGAATTGTAGTTTCTCCATCAGAAATAGCTCCTCCTGATACAGACAGCGTGCCTCTAAAAGTATCGTCCAAAAAATTTTTAACCTTCTGTGCCGCCGCTTGTACTGTCAGCTTATCAAAATTAGGATTTGATTGCATTAATGCTCGAATAGCCGTATAAACATCTTCTCTTGTTAGATGGTCATTATTTACAGGCTTTGCTCCTCCGAATTGACGCATTTCAGAGTCCTGTTTAGTAACAATACCATAATCGTGTCCTTTTGCCATATTACTCCTCTCCTTGTTCTCCCTTTGCCTGCTCATAATGTATATAATGTGCAGGTCCTGGGTAATCATCAAAAATATGCCCATAAATAAGCACTTCTTTAGGTTGAAGTCTTATAAGCATTTCCTTATATCCTCTCATAAATTGCTCTCGCAATTCTTTATTTTTCATCATTTGCAAATTAGATACTGCGACTATTCCTCCCTCAGGCTCTCCGTCAAAGCACCAATCATAGTCAACAGCATCTCCCCACTCTATCGTAGGTATAACTGTTGCACCAAGAGCTTGCCAATATGCCCCGCACCAATGCTTTCTATAATGATTAAAGATACGAACAGCCTCAGGAAAATCAAGATAAGTAGAAAAATCAGGAGTTAAAACTGCTCCAAACTCTTTCAGAACATCAGCATAGCGTTTAGGTAAATTCCAAATTCGCTCAAATTGATAATCGTCTATGTAAAAATGCACTCCAGTAGTTTGTCTATTCTTCTTTGTAGTCGCAACATAATTAAACCCTATCCAATCTTTGATATAGAGTTCAGTTACAGGCTCAATTTGAGGAATATCATATTTACCTACTCCGTCAAATGCCATGGATAGCAAGTTTAAGTGTTCGCTCATACTTGCATTTTATCATATATGTAGATATGTGCAAGTGATTAATTACCTCTACGATTACAGTAATTTTCAAGTGCATAGCGTACTGCGTCGATACTATGGTTATCTGCGTCAGGATATGCACTTATAAAATTGCCATCCTTATCTCGTTCATATTCATAATTGATAAACTCATAATAAGTTTCAGGACAACGATTTTTGTCAATATAAATATGTCTTAAACCTTGAAGCCACTTAATGCCATATCTAACACTGTCGGGACCTTTCTTTGCTGGTCTGATAAACGCGCCATACGCTCTAAAGTCGGCAACTGATTTTTCTTCTGCACTATCGGCAGTAACAAGCTCTTCCTTAGTTAGTTTTCTTTCCTCATCATACAATCTTTTAAAATTTTCCTCATTTCTTGTCTTATATGAGGTAAATTCATCAAAGATATATAAATCCAATTTTTTTGCGTCAAAGTGCATACGAACAAATCTAAACGGGTCTCTGGCAAAGCCCCAGTCTATTCCATTATAGATATGGTCAAAACTATCTACCATATTCGACATATCTAGGTCAGAGGCATTTTCAAATACATCTCCGCCTGTGCCTGTAGCAACTCCCATATATTCATGCTCATACGCACGAGGATTGAGAGTTTTAAGTTCCTCTGCTTCTTCGATAAAAGCACTTCCAAGCCAATCAGGCGGCACATCAAGATAGCAATTTCTAACTACTAATGTTCTTTTACCTGATTTAGTAGCTTTTTCTGCATACATATTAGCCCAATTATTCTTTGAGATAGGCGGGTTAAATGTTCTAAAGTCCCAATATACATCGCCACCACGCATTGTTGACTGCGTAACAGTACGAATTTCATTTTCACCTGAAAATTGGTCAAGCTCCTCGAACCATGTTATGCCAATGTAACCAAAAGTAGGCTTTATTGACTTGACTTTTTGCGGATTATCGAGTCCAAGAAAGTAAATACGCTGTCCAGTGGGCTTAAATACGATTGGATTGTTATATGCTTTAGGAATTAAGAATAAATCTTGCAGTCCAAGTTTATAAATTCCCCATTCTATTTGTGCCCTTATACTATTTTGTATAGTATTTCCTACTTTTCTAAAACAAGCCGCATGAACAAGTGGATTTTGCACAATTAAAAGAGGAATAGCTATGCCTACAAATGATGATTTACAGCTACCTCTTCCTCCAGGGAATACATAATGCACATGACCGTGTTCCAAAATGTCTTTAAGAACATTGTCATACATCGGGATTATGCAATCTTGTAGCTTAATATTGAGATTAGCCATTATTAGAGATTTCTCCAGATACAGGTGTATTCTCTGATGCAGGCGTTCTTGCAGGTCTAACTGCTACCATGTTGCATGAAAAGCCTTTTACACGCTTACCCGATTGATTAATAAAGAAAATCTCATCTTGGGCAGAGCCAAAATAGCCTTCTATTTCTTCTGTTTCATACGGAAGAATGATTGTGTGATTAGAGGGAGCGGTAACAACCCACCAAAAGGCGTTATATACTGACATATCACCGCCACGCTCTACACCAAGAGTGTAGTTATAGTAAGTTCCTATAATCTCTCTATGTAAAACACCATCTTCTGTACGATTAGCGGTCAAGTCGAGAACATCACCCTTCCTCTTTAATGGAGAAAGGGCTACTTGATATTCTACACCATCTATTCTAATCCACTTTGAAGGAGTAATCTCTGGCATTAATCTTCATCCTCTTCATCTTCGTAAGAAATTTCAGGCTGAACAATACTGTTAGTTCTGTCAAAGGACAGTGTAACTGTAATCTTATTAGCCTCCGCTCTATCTGCAAGTTCTTGCATATCAATTTGACGCTTTGCAAGTGCATCAGCCGCCTTAAGTCTATCAGACATAGCGAGGTCGAGGCCAAATTGGTCTTTTTCAGTACCACGCATAACTTCTGTATAGAACATACGAATTTCCTCAGCCGTAGCAACACACTCTTGCTTGAGAGCCTTCATCTGTTCATTAAGCTCCGCCTGAATTTTCGGCTTTGCTAAAAGCTTACGAGCATAAGTAGCGGGAGATGTAGTTCTAAAGCCAGCTTTCTTAACTGCTTGAGTAGAATTACCTGTTTCGATATAATACGCCACAAACTTCTGCTCATTAATGGATAGCTTATACTGCAATCCCTTTTCGCCCTTCTTTGCCATAATTAACTATTCTCCTCTAAATACTTTGCTTTTTGTTCTTCCCAAATCGGGTTATCTTTAGGAATTGGCAAACCTTTAATCTCATAAAGATAGTCACGCAAGAATAGCGTGACTTGGATTTGAGAACAGGAACTGAATAATTCCACGACAGATGATTTTCTATCGCTATCAGGTTCAAAGACCTGTTTCTTAACATGATACTTGGTAACATATTTACGCTTATCGAGGCTATAAAATTGCGTAGTAGCAATAAGCACTATCTCGCCTTCGCAAGTAAGTGCCTGTTGTAATTTCTTCATAGCTCTGGATTGAGCACCAGCCGCCATTATCGTCTCCTCCTTGAAGAAGCTCTACGGCGTGTTCGTCTCCTCCGATAAGTAACTGTCTGTCTCGCCGACATAGTTATCTCCTATACCAATAAGATGATTGGTGTCGCCATCAACCTCTTGTTCGACAGTTACTTCTTCTACTGGCAAAGAAAGGTAGATAATAAACGCACCAATCGTTGCAAACCATAATGCTAAAACGACTACAAGAGCAGTAAACACCCTTTTGTTTTGCTTCTTTAGTTCAGATAGCATCTCACTGGCTAAAGTATTCTGATTATCCATGGTGTTCTCCTTTCAAGTATAGACTAATAAACTGTTAATCACACACCGTTCCGTAGAGGCCCTCGATACAATGAATACTTCGTCTATATTTAAAATAATATCAGACACTTCAGCGGAAAGCAAGAAAGAAAAAGAAAATTATCTGTAAATCATGCTTCCAATACTTTATCTACACATCTCATATACAAAATCACCAATACATTTACATACACAAATTACTTTACTTCCTTTCTCCCACAATGTGTCGTTTCGACACTTATTTCCACTTTCCAACAATCCTCCGTTTACATTACTTTACTTCGCCATTACTTATATTTCAGTCGCCTTACTTTATCTACATACCTCGCATATCAGATTTCGAATATCTACTCGTAACTGCTGTCGCGTTTCGGAGCGCATTTTGCCCGAGTGTCTATATAGCGCGCACATCTGGGCGTTTTTGTGCGCGAGCGATGCACATTCTATGAACAAACTGTTAATAATATGAACGATTTGTAAACAAGTCGTATAAACGATTGTAATTCGGAGGTGGGCTTTATATACTTGCATTAGATAACAAAGTTTATCTGTAAATACACTACATAAAGAAAAGAGGTGATGCTTAATGATTGATTGATTGAATGCAGGGGGCGCCAACAGTGTCTCGGAGCGCTTAACCGATTGGTTCCGGTTGAAGCATATCGGCTCTATCCTCTCCGGGGCGCTGGAAGCGTCAAGTGGGCGGCCTCAGGTTTAAGTGTCCGACCTACCCGGTCCCGTACCGGACCCCCGAGAACAGGCGCTCCGGTCGAGTGTTTGCACCTTGACAATTTCATACCCCTCGGTTTACTTTGTAATCACTGTAGGCGGAGCGATTAGGGGCCGCGCTATATAGCGGGCACGGAGTGATGCGGTTAGCATATCGCCGTGTATTCTCGGGGCGCCGATTCCTCTTTGGAGTTAGGTCGGCGTGCCGTGTCGTGCGGGTAAGGCCCCCGCCATGATACTTACAAGGACACTATCACATATTAGCGCCGCCGTGCCGGCAGGAGCCGGAATCGGGCTCGGGGCGTTATACTCAAATATGAGGAGTAAGCCGAGCGTATAACTCGGGCGCTATATAGCGCCTAGGGGGACCATTTTACATTATCAAATTTATTTTACAGGAGGACAATATTATGTCAAAGAATATTTACACAATTACACCCGCAGATAACAGAGGCCGTTCCAACATCAAGGTTAATAATAAGACAATCGCAAGGGCGCATATCCACGCCAAGTCCGTCGTTGTTTACACTTCGGCAAAGTACCTCGGCACCGACCTTGCCACACTCGAAAAGAAGTTTGCGGCCAAGAATACTGCCAAGCGCATCCGCGCCGATAAGGTTCAGGTAAATGCCGCATATACTTCCGCAATCGCTAACGGTAAGACGGAAAGGTTTTACGGCAAGCTTAATTTTAAGGTAACTGAGGACCTCAAGGTTGAGGATATCCTCCAGACTGTTGCTAACCTCGCTATCGTTCCTGAGCTTGAGGGAGCACCTGAAGAGGAGCCTGCCACAGAGGAAGTTTCCGCATAACATAACCCCGCCCGCCCCCTGGGCGCTATATAGTGTCCGAGTTATACTGCCACAGTCGCTATACGGTATTATCTCCTTTAATTGCGCTTAATTATTAGGAGGACACTACTATGGAAAACACTATTACTTATAACGAGGTGCCTTATATCCATGATTATTTGGATATTTATGGCCATGCGATTTTATCCGCATTCAAATCCGGAGGTTCTACTACGGAAACTGCGCTCGCAAAAATGCGGAAATATTACGGGCATGAACCTGTAAATAAATGGATAGTCCGTCACCACATTGTTACAAAAACACCCATCACAATTCAAAACAACAGAGTAAGGAGGATACCGTATTATGCCTGAATACTATGAATATTCTTATGAGGAACTCGCGGAACTGGAATATGCGAGAGAAGATGAGGAAATGGATATTAAATACCCTGAAACATACTGTTAAGCTATCTACATAGGTTAGGCGGTATAATTAAAGGGGATAGTACCGTATAGCGGCGAACCGTGGTAACTTTAAGGGTGTTGGCAAGCTATGAAAGGAAACAACACTATGGCACTTTATTGGGATTTTAAGGAAAAAGTTGGTGAGGTAACTGTTATCGAGCCGAGAACTAATGAGGAATATACTGTAAACCTGTTCCAGGGTAATGCGTTCCTCATATTCGTAAATCAGTACAAAGAAGATGGCAAGGATATGTATAGTCTGTATTCCTTCTTTGCCGATGAGGACCATGCTAAAAATTGTCTGGGCCTGAAAAAAGGATTTGACAATATTTTCCTAGATAACAACGGTCAGTCGGCAATCAAAAAATTCAGAATTAACAAGGCAAAATATAAATACAGCCTCAAGTTGATTTCCATGCTTACTAAGGCATTTGACAATATTAATATTGAGGTTTATTCGGAGAAGTAATAATATATCTACAAAGGTCAACACCTTTAAAGTTATCACGGTTCACTCCTTAAACTGGCAGGGTTATGATGGGTTGACGATAAATTTCTAATTACGGAGGACACCATCATAGCTAAATAGAAATCGCATAAATTCCAACACCATGTCAACCCATCATAACCCTGCCAGTAAATTATACCAGTATGTGGTAGGACTACTTTTAAGAAAGGAGAACTACTATGACACGACCAGATTATTTGGAGCAAATTGATAGGTTATATGATGAAGGCAAAATCGACTATGACACCTATGTTGCGATGAGCGGAAGCGTTGATTTGTTAGATTTCAACGGCGACTCTCGTTTTCCTGATACTTATGCAGAAATAGACTATGAGGATATGGATAGCATAGAAGCATATGAAGGCTGTCGGTTTGACGATATGAACTATCTTAGGCACTTTGAACGATAAGGAGGACTACTATGGCAGACTGCCCCGAACACGAGGACGCTTATATGTTATTGTGTTGGAATACACTCGATGATGGATTTGGATACTCTTGTAGTCCTATCATCGTTGACACTAATCTAAAAAAGGATTATGCAAAGGCAATAGCCAAGCATAAGAATAAGGAACTAAAAAGGCAGAAAATCAAGGGGGTTCACTACTTCATAGAGGCTGAACCTGACAGATATTGGTAATCTACATAGGTCGTAGTCCTACTACATACTGGTATAAATCAGTAAATAAATATATAAGGAGGTACAAATTGGCAACAGAAGAGCCTAAGTTTAGATGGGAGCCATTTTATGATAGGCTTATGACCAGCAACAGTAATATCCTGATTGCAGGTATGCCTGGGGCTGGTAAATCTGTTATCATAAATTCACTCATCAATTCCATTTTGTTGGAGGAGTCAGCAGACCATTCTATGGTTCTAATTGACCTAAAACGAGTGGAATTAAGTCAGTATGCACATACTCCACATTGTTGGGAGATTGCGCGTACCGTGCCTGAAGCAGAAGCCGCGCTTCGCCATGTCCTATCGTTTGTGGAAGAACGGTATATCACTATGGAGAAGCGTGGAGAAAAGAAATATACAGGCACAAAACTGCATCTAATCATAGATGAGATGGCACAACTTATGATAACAAGTAAGGTATGTCATAAACTTATCCAAGAAATTGTGCAAATTTCCCGAGCGGCAAATGTCCAGGTGATTTGTGCAACGCAATCTCCGAAAGCTACGGTTATTCCAACTGAAATAACTATGGCGTTTGACATTGTAATTGGGTTACATACCAGAAATGCTCAGGACTCGCGGAATATTCTTGATGTGGCAGGATGCGAGGAGCTTCCAAAATATGGATATGCCCTCATTAAGTATGATATTGAGCCAGAAATTAAGAAAGTACAAATTCCCATGATTCCTGAAGAAAGCATTAAGCGCCTAATCCAGTGGCGACTTGAAGGAAACTAACTAATCTACAAAGGTCAAGTATGTCCTATCGTTCTATATACGGGGAGAAGGAGAAACATTATGGCACAGAAGGTTAGATTACTTGGTGATTTTCGCCCACACATCGACTACATTCTGGTAATGAGGGATACGGTATACATGCCGTTCATAGCGTGTTGGGCGCCTGAAATCAATGGAGAAGTACAGCCTGATGGCACGATTGAGTGTTCTTGGGGGCAGGGACATTACTTCACCGACATACTCAGTGCTACGGCATACATTAGAGAAAAATTGGAAGAGGAAGTCGATGTAAAGAGCTTCTTGGATATGACTGTTGAGGAATTTATGGAGTGGTGCAAAAAATAAGGAGGAGACTTAATATGGCTAATCTCACAACAGAGGCCGTAAAGGCAAAAATGAAGGAACTGTATGTTTCTGGTGATGAGGCATATACAGAACTGTATAACGCCATCAGAACGCTTGACCTTTTAGGTCTTATGCCTGACGGCTTATACGAAGCAGTCCACGATTACGACGAGGAATTGTATGAAGCCTATGACGATTTGGTAGAAGAATATGCAAGTAATTGTCCGTGCGATACATTTGGAATGTGTGCCGGTGCTTCCTGTGCGTGCTACTTTGAATGTCAAGGAGGAAACTAATATGACAATATATGACCTGCTATATCTGATGGATAATATGTCCCACGACATCGTTATCCATAATGACACGGACGATGAGAACTTTGGAGAAGTATTCAGAGGAGAGGTTAGCGACTTCAAGGAAACTGACTTATATGATGAGTTACAGGACGAGGAAGTTACGGACATCTTCACGGAGAAGGATGGCACAATGTATATCTGTTATCAGGCATCTACGGACAATGAGCCCGGGTTCTATGAAAGGTATCGAGACCCATACAACTAAAGGAGAGCGATTATGGTAGACATCTTTGATATAAGGACAGGCGAGATTATTCATACCATCTATCTGTTATCAGATGATGAGGAAATATCAGATGAGGAGTGCTTCGAGTTGGCAATAGACTGTGGGCACAACCCGTCAGAAAAGAAATATTGGCGAGTTCGTAGATAACCTATCTACATATCTCATAATAGCTGGGCGATACGGCTATACGAGCAGAAAGGAAACGAATATGGATTTTCAGTTTGTGTATGACCTTTTGTGCAGAAACCTTAAAAGGCTTTCAGAAGATGAGGACTTCTCCTGCGGTATGTACGAAGCGTACCGAGTTGGAGTATTGAACACTATAAAAGCTCTCGGACTATGGGAACAGTACACCAAATGGGCAGAAGAAAACGGTATTCCTGATGATGAAGAGGAGGACTAATTATGACGGAAGAAAGAGTTTTTGCGGCGGCTAATTATGCAAAGTATGGTAGGGACTTGTTAGACGAAACATTCCAGCTTGATGATGGTAAGCCTTATTATGCTGATAGATTTAATGGCATCAACTTGAGTGACTTATTCACATTCCTAATTAAAGAAGCCGGCAGACTATGCGATAACTATGCCAGCGATATGTTCTACGACATGAAGGAGCTGAATGAGAGGCTTACAGGTGATACATCGGAGCTATTCGATAATAAGGAGTTTCGATACATAATCGGAATACGAGATAGTGGCGTAGACGGTATTGGCTTCATGCAGTATAGGATAGACTCGGAGTCCTGCGTATATCATTACAGAGAGATTATCCTGATAGAGATTAGGACTGATGAAAAGTATTCTGGTTGGAGAAAGTTATCTGCTTGGAAAGTATCACCGAGTTCAATGGACTTCTACTTTAGACAGCATAAGGAGGAATACGCATGAGTAACTTTGAATGGGCAACATTAGCGGTCGGACTGTTATTTCTTAATATCAGTTGGTTTGCCTTGTACTACGAGCTTAATATGAAGGAGGATTAAGCAAGTTCTTATCTACAAAGGTCAATATAAATAAGGAGGATAACTATATGGCAAAGTCTTATTATGTTTCAGTTATCGAGGAATATCCTGTATATTTTCAGGAAGAGGGAGGCTATTATGCCGCAGGAAGAGAAGTTGTAAAGGTCAGAGAGTTTAACACTTGGAGAAAAGCTAACAAGGCTTTTCAGAAACTAAGGAGAGAGTTCTTCGAGGAATACTCACTTGAAAGAATTGGAGACCGCATCATTAGCGGAATAGACAGTGACGGCGATGGAAGTAGACTATCATATATGAGCCGTTATATCGGAGAAGGTAGTAGCGTTAGACTCACTACTTATAAACCCGAAAATTATCACCCGTATTATTGCTAAGGAGGTGTATTCTATGAGAGTTGTATCAACAGGTTCATTAACAAGGGCACGAGATTATGAATACATCACCGAAGAATTTGCAGGCAAAACAACTAATAAGACCATTATCCATGCGTATGAGCGGGATAAGTTTAGTATCTGTGTATATGGCAACACTTATCGAGTACACAGCAGAGGACTTGGAATGTATGAATACAGAATGATTAAGAAGGAAATGAGCAGACTTTATCCTGATTTAATGGGGGTGTAATCATGTACGAAAGGTTATTTTTAGATTTTAGCAAGTCGGAATACACGCTTGAGGAATTAGAAGAACATCTGTGGCATAACGGCTATACCTACGGCTTTACAAGAGAGTTTCTTAATGGTGTGGCTCGTATAGTTCTCTATACTTTCGAGGACGAGGTCTACGAGATAATCACCATTCTCTACGACAGGAACATCAAGTATATGCGCCGTAGAGCAGTAAAGAATATTCCAAGACAGTGCAAAGGCAAAGTTGAGTATATCTAAAGGAGAATTAATTATGGGTTACGCAGAAGGAAACACACACGGATACACACAAGAGGAAGCAAAGATGGAAGAAATGGAATTTTTATTCGATGCACTATCTACAAAAGTCGAGGAAATCCTCAACAGAGAGAACGCACCTGATAGTGTTAGAAAGGATTGGGAAAAGCTAAAGTCTCGGCTCACGCCTCACTTTGAATATATCCCGTTTAATTGGCGTACAGACGAGTATGGTAATGAGGTTTGTGATGAGAAAGAGGAGATTGTCAGTTGCGCCGACACCTACGAAGATGAAATAGCCGACATTTGTTGGCTCGCAGGCTTTAGTCTTACGACCACTCAAGATTGGATTGACGGAAGTCCTACATACACAATAACACTGCCTGACAACATCATAGAGGCAGAGAAGAGTATGCAGGAAGCAAAAGCATGGTGGAACTCAGTTTATAATTAATGGATTATCTAACTAATATATAAAAGGCTTTTTATATGAGGGCGAGCGAGTATCTTCGGGTACTTGTTCGCCCTCTTTTTTTTGCTTTTCAAACGAACATATGTTCTGTTGGATATTGACATTGGATAAACTATCTGTTTTATAGTGTCGTATAGTCGTATAAATGAATAGTTTTAAAACGCGTCAAATTGCGTTGTATTGCGTTGTTAGAATTAATTAATATAGCTATTCATTTATAGCTTAGTCGAGCAAATAAAGCTATTCTCGATTGAAATAACGCTATGCTTTAAAATGCTTTTAATAGTGTTTATTTTAGCTTGCAAGCTATAAATGAATAATTATATTAAACGATATACGCAACGCTCAAAAAACGCTATTATAAACGATTTAAAGCGTATTAAAAACAGATAGAATATCACGCTATGAAAACAGATAAATTCTCCACAAAAGAAAAGAGGGAGCTTTTACACTCCCTCTCAACACTATGGAAAACACTATGCGTGGGTCAGTCTTTAAATTCTTCCAACTTCTTTACATATTCCCTAATCTCATCTCTCTCCAATCTCTCTGCTTCTGGCTGAGCATCATTAATATCTACCAGCATATCGTAGAGAGGATATTCTAACTGTTCTTCACCTGAGAAGTATTTTCTACCGACAATCTCCCAACCGTCTATAAAATAAACACCGTTGTCGTAGTTATCACAATCGAGGTTATTTACTACATCTATGCCGACAGATAAGCCACCTCCAATGTAATTAGTAATTACCTGACACAATCTTGCCCAGCCGTAATTGTCGTATGTGGGCTCTCTATATCCCTTCAGCTTGCAATAGTCAAGAAATGCCTCAACGCTATCACGACCGCCGTTCCAATGCAAGTAGATACCAATACCGTTATTCTCGAAGTTTTCCTTTGTTGTGATTACTGCTCTGTTACCCATGTTAATTGTCCTCCTCTGCGTTATAGTCCTCATGTATGAAACCATCAATTATCTTACCAAGCACATAGTCCGCGCCTGCTTCTATGTCGTGCTTCTCATTAGCGTTCCAACTGCTATTATTGTACATAATGGACCAACCGTTCTCATCATTGATATATCCCATAGAAAGATAGTTGCCTTGAGGGTTGTACTGATGGTATATCTCAACGATTTCCCTTAACTTCTGCTCGATAGCCTCTTCACACTCTTTCCTTGTCATCATCTCCAGAACTCTCCCTTCTTGATGTACTCCTCAGTACCATATTCTATCTCTGCCTCTGTATCTTTCTCGGATAAGCCATGAGTTATCTTTGTAAGGAGATATTTCTCTGCTCCTGAAAGTGTTTTATATTTCCGAAGCGTATATGCCATCGCTCTTGCCTCTCCCTGTTTGAGAAGTCTGCCTACATAATAAGCTCCCCACTGATACATGATACAGATGATATATCCATCTTTAAATTTCTTCTTGTAGGCGTATGTTCTAATTTCCATGTTATTCAAAGTCCTATCTTGTAATTTCCTCAGCGTATCTTATCGAGTCGAGGAGATTTTCCATGAACTCTATCATGTCAATACCTCTGTCATAAGTCCACTTCTTCATTACCGTACCCATCATAGCGGCGAAAGCGCCTTGGTCATTAATACTATCCACTGCATGAGATATTGCCACTCTCATCATCTCATTCTCACCGTATGCCATATTATTCTCTCTCCTCTCCGATAGTAGAAGTTACTCCGCCACAGAATAACCCACCACTACGATTAGCTCCTAACATTCTACGCAAAAAGCAATCCATCAAATCTACAAATGTCGTATCATCTGTATAACCTAATTCAATAATCTCCTCATTAGTAGTAGCCTCATCAATATCGCCATCTGCAACACCACACATGAGCCATCCTTCAAAAACATCCTCATCATTTATCTGCCGACAAATGTATTCCATGGCTCTCACCATCTCGACTCGCTCTTTGAGGTTCTTTGTTCTCTGCTCTGCCGTTTCTACTTTCTGTCCGCAATATGGACATCGTGGGGCGGGCAAGAAATACTTACCACATTCAGAATTGGGACATCTCATAGTAGTAAATGTAGAAGCTACCAATGCACTGTTAATATCCATGTTACTCACCCTCCTTAAATCAAAGCATCAAGTAAATCGTCAAGGTCAAGACCTGTATCACTGAGCCAAATATCTTCTGCCAATGAGAAGTCTCCATTTTCGATTGCTCCAAGAACCTCATCGAGCGTGTCATTCACAACCTCTCTTGCTTCCTGCTTTGTCATACCATCTCTCTGAATAAGAATATCCTCTGCCTTTGTTCTCTTTTCCATATTAGCTATCCTCCTACATTAACCGCAAAGTGTGTTCCGCTTCATAGCGTTATATCCAAGTTTTCTTCCTGTTTCATACGCTTCACCATTATACGCTCTAACTGAACTAAGGTGCATTGTTCTGGCTCCGCTTATGCGAGTTTCGTAATTGGTGTTTACATCTTCTGGCACAATTACCATGAGTGCTTTACTCTGCTCGGCAAGTGCATCTCTAATGCCTGCACAGAAACCAACTACGCAGGAATTATATACATTATCTGCATAGCCACGAGTTCTACGAGCTTCCCGAGCCAACTTATTTCCGAGCCTGTTACCTATATCAAATAGATACTTGTAGGTCTCTGCGGCGATGGTAGCATCTGTCTTATGTCCATAAAAGATTAAACGATACTTACCACAGTAAAAATGCCTACATCTGAAATTCTTTGCAACAATTCCTGCAAGCTGATACTTCCATTTCTTCGGGGGAAGTTCTACGGAAACTTCATCTATCTCCTCAACTTCATCGAGGTCAATACATTCTACATCGGCATACTCAATGTGATACTGTGCAAGGAGTTCCTGTGCCTTCAACGATGCGAGCTTGGCTTCTTCTTCTGATGGATTGTTACTTGCAAGGGCAAACAACTTCTTAATCTTGGCAATAATCTTCTCGTTCTCCATTATACGAACCTCCTGCATCTCATATCATCCATCGTAACATTCTCTGCACCCTGATACCCATAATTCCAGATATACGCATCTTCGCCTTCATAAGTTGTATAAGTATATCCTAACTGTGTGAGCGCCGACATTAACTGGCTCTGTATCTTTGAGGTTGTACGACTGTACTTCTTACTGTTTACCAATGCCTTCTTATTATCTCGGTCAATCTGGCAGATAACTGTGGAGTAGTTAAATAGTCTGCCCTCTGCGTCATATCCAAGATGACAGTACGCTCCAAATCTCTTTTCTCCTCTAATGTACTCACGGATAAAATCATAATTAGACATATCAGTTATCCCCCCCCTTCCTTCTTGTGCTATCAACTCTGTATGTGGAACTCGGTGTTTCAATTCTTGTAATAATCTCACCTGTCTCCTTGTCTGCGTAATACCAAGCTACACTGAAACCCTGACAAGTATGGCTGATGATATGAAAGTCCCAACCCTCATCAGCTTCATACCACTCTCTGCACTGCCTCATCGCTCTCTCCTTATAAACAGAGTAGCGACCATAAACATCAGAAAGTTCTGTGCCTTCCCAACGCAAGGCTCTTGCCTTCAAAGACTGTCCCTTCTTTGTCAAACCTGAAATAATGTGTGCCATAGTGTTGTTTCCTTTCTGCAAGTGAACCTTATCTATTCAATCTTGCAAGCAAATTATAACATAAAGGTTATGAACAAATAAGCAATAAAGTGTGAACAATTTGTAAACTTTAATTATCCCTCTCATATAAGTATAGGGAGCTACCCACCACAAGTAGCTCCCTACTCACACGGAGGAAAGATTATAGTTTATTCATTAAAACATAATAGAAGTCCACGATGGCTTTGCGTTTCTGGTCAAACACCATATTCATAAACTTTTCGCCAACTTCCGGATGATTGGCTCTCATATATTCCCTATCCTTCTCAATACTCGCAAGAACATCATTCTTGGCTTTTGTGAGTAAGGTACTATTCATACTGCCGTGCATTAGTTATCCTCCTTAGAGCTAATGTTACACTTAATTGGGAAATTTTCATCCTCTCCCCAATGACGATTATTAAGCGTAATGGTCTCATTATTATCCACATCTCTTGTAATGAACATGGCGAGATACTTACCACTCGCATGATACTTATGGTAAATTTCTGACATCTCCTTAGCCTTTTCAGAAAGCTCCTTAATACACTGTTCTGTATTGTAGGAGTCACGAATTGCCTTCTCCTGCTCATCAAGTGCATCAAGAGCCTCACGCAGTTCAAAGCAGGTTGGCTCAAACTCTCCGGACATCAACGCATCAATAATATCGGATGCCTCATCATCATACCAAATATCATCAAAACTCTCCAACCCGCTATCGTTAGTAAAATACCCATCATCAGGGTCAAAGTTTGCGCCATTCAATTCCTCAAGAACCCTCCAAGGAGACCATCCATAACACACTTTGTTAAAGTTTTCTTCGATAAGCTCCATAAGTTCTGACTTGCCGCAACTATTACGATAAGCGTTAATAAGCTCCAAAGTATCATCAAAGTTCAAATTATCAATGACATCCTGCATTTCATTTTCTGCGTATGCCTCACGAAGCTTCTCAATTCTCTCTTCCATCTCTCTGTTGTTAATCTCTGCCATAGTTGTTTCCTCCTTATTAATTATATTTCCTGATTATCGAAAAAATCCTTAAGATTACGAAGGTCATTAAGAATTGCTATGCCAAACAATTCTTCTTTAGACACTTTCCAAATATCTAACAGAGCAGATGTTACCCTGATACATGCTCCGCCAGACATATCAATATATGGACATAAATAATCTTCACCTATCTGCTCATACAATCCATTCTTTGACGCCTCCTCATCGACTGGGTGCATAACTAATCGCGGTTTAACCCAATCCCAATTTAGCACACACTCTCGAATAGTGTCCGCATCAAAATCAGGCTTCATATTGAAAACTTGATTTACAACTCCCATACAACCCGTCAATGCACCTTCTACACCATCTTCCTCAACATTCTCTGTATAAGAAAAATATAATGCGTCCAAATCAATTACAGGTGTGGGCACATTATCTCTCTTAATATACATACCAAGGTATGTACGAGAACCTTTATTTATTTCCTCAACACAGACATTCCCATAATCAAGCTGTTCTGTACGGGTCTTGATAGCCTCTACAAATTCCGTCTTTTTCATAGTGTTGTTTCCTTTCTTTATACGAGCCATTCACTCGCTTTTTGCATAAATATTATAGCAAAAGGTATGTTACAAAGTATTTAACAAAGTGTGAACAAATTGTAAACTTTAAACTTCCCAACCATCGTTTTCATATTCTTCAAAAATCTCTACAATAGTTTCTGGAACGCCCTGCAAATGCTGATATTCCTCATACAGCTTGGCTACGAATGAGATGGACAAATAATCAGAATAGTCCCTCTCATAGTCCATGCAGGACTCAAGATTACCATAGACATTAAAGCGATAATACTGTTCCTCGAGGTCAAGTTCCGTTGAATACTTACCAAGCTCGATAAGCTCCAATGCCCCCATGCCGTAACAATCCTCAGCTAACTGGCTCATTTCTCGCCATCTATCATCACCGAGATAACCGTTATAATCATCAAGCGCCTCAATAGCCTTGATAAATTCTTCCTCATGGTCATCACAGTATTCCTTTACATTCTGCAACATTGTCTGAAATTCCATAGTGTACCTCCTTAATTAATCTTGCGTAATACTTCAAGTTTTTCATACAGTCGAGACCGGGATATGGAATATAAATTCATCTGATAAAGTCCCGCATCATTTACTATTACTTCTATAAGATAAATGGCACGATAACATAGACGAACATCGGAACTATTGTTTATACGCATAGTAATATAACCTTCTCCATCAACCCCATTCTCTCTTAAAGCTATCGGACGCAAATATCTGCCCACAGAATTAGCAAACTCTGTGCTATCATTTGAAAAATGCTTAACATCATTATCTAATGCCTGCAAATCATAATAAATATCCTCACAATAATTATCTACTAAACGAACACACTCCTTAAGCAGTACATTAAATACTCCGTGCGGAAGAAATAGCTGCCCTGGCACCCACTGTGTAACTCCTAATCTTTCTGCTTTTACCGATGCAAGTAATTCCTGTAATTGATAAGATGTGATTTCCATAATATTGTCTCCTTTCGTGTCTTTCGACTTCGTAAACTAATTGTATCAAATGGATATGAACAAAGTTTTATGAAACTGTAAACATTCTGTAAACAATAAAAGCGCCATTTCTGACGCCCTAACTGTATATATAATGATATATAATATTAAGATATTTCCTCATTTACGGCATCTTCAACCTGTTTCAAAATATCCTCATGCTCATCGAGATACGCATAAACTCCTGACTGACCCTGTATTTTGCCTGGAACATCTTTAATCGTAAACCAAGCTCCTGACTTCTCAACTATTCCATACTTTAAAGCAACCTCTACCAAATCTGCGAGATAATCAATTCCAATATCATATCTAATAGTATAAAAGCCTGTTCTACGATTAGGCGGACAAGTCTTATTCTTTGTCATGGCGAGAACAATCTTATTGCCAGAAGGAGTTTCTGCGGCATTAGACAATTCATTTCCTTTCTCATCAATATATTTGCCTTTCCTAAACTCAAATCTGCAAATGCAAATATGTCTCCATGCTCTGCCACCAGGAGTTTTATAGCCGCCCCAGGTACTGTTCACATCATCACGGACTTGATTAATACCAATCAAAGTACAATTATATTTGGCACAAAGCATCTCTACCTTTTTAGAAAATCTGGACAAAGGGCCGCTGATACCGCCAAACGACTTTTCATCATATCCTTTATCTAACTCATCTTGAGATACCATCGCCGCAATACTGTCTATTACTACTAATCCAATTTCGCCAGTTTCGATAACCTCTGTAATAAGATTAAAAATCTCCTCCGCACTTTGAGATTTAGGCTGGAGAAGATACATACTATCTGTATCAACACCTAACTTTTGTGCCCACTCGCTATCTAATGTATTCTCAATATCGGCATAGAATACCATCTTCTGCTCATACTTATCATCAGCCTCCGCGGCTTGTCGCTCTAATGCTTGGAAGTTAGCTACAACATCAAGAGCCGAAGTGGTCTTTCCACCATGCTCTGCTCCGAAGAACTCTGTTACTCGACCAACTGGAATACCGCCATAAGTACAATAATTCATTCTCGGAGATGTAAATGGAATTTTGCGATAGTTATAACTTGCAAGTCCTTGAAAAACTATCTCCTCTTTTACTTTCTTGTTTACTTCGCCCATAAGAGCATCCATCTTGTTTGACATTAGCACATACCTTCTTTCTCGATTATTTCTCGTACACCTCTAATATCCATAAGAGTTTCACAAAAATCTGTCCATTCTCTACTCATTGGCCATTCATTGTAAAGCTCCTTATAGTCATACTCACCACACTGATAGTTTTCACATACCTCTACCACATCTCTATATGAAAGTACAACTGCACCTTCGAGATATGTAGATAGTGGAAGTGCTTGCATAAATTGTCGTGGATTGAGTTTTGCGTTTTCAAGTATAAACATTGTATTTTTAACAAAGGGAACCGACTCTTTCCACTCATCCCAACAATACTCAAGATTTTTAGTGGGCATACAAAGATTGTACTTCCTAAAATCACAATCCACCCACCAATACATCGGAGCCTTTATATGAAAATGCAACTCAGGATTTCTTTCAAAAAGCGTTTCTCCTGTGTCATTTTCAGTAAAATTTTTGCCCTCTACTCTCTTTACTACTAACATATTAACCTCCTGTTAGATTTGTAAGTTGTTGCTCCTGCATACGGCGAGATATAGCTTTTTTGCATGAACTTAACAACTCCTGTGCATTATCTATCTTGGCCTTCATTGTCTTATAGGCACTGTTATACGCAATAGAAACTAACTGCTCCTGTTGTGATGCTAATTCGGCTAAACTGTTCTTATCTTGAACTGTTCCTCTATCGAGATTATCTCTTGAAGTGTTATACATCTCCTTATATATCGCAGTAGCGATTGCTCCTCGAATACCCAACTGCTCACACATACCACCAGCAAAATAGATTAATGTGGACAAATTAAGACAGAACTTCTCCAACTCCGCGTCTGTTGGTGGATTAGACTTCTCGCACAACCTACTGTCGATATATTCAACACATTTGTCCAATTCCTCGACATATGTAGATATGATGTCGTTTACAATGTTATCCATTTGTTTTGAATTGTTTTCAACATGAAGCTGAATTTCCTTAATCTTCTTCATGTCGATATTGTCATACGCACTCATAATAACTCTCCTTTACTTATATAACTGCTTTAAAAAATCTTCCATATCATAATCAAAGTACACTCTTTTCTTCTTACCTTGAATTACTATGTGTCTGATGCGTTCTATGTGGCTATCTTGTATATTTTTAATATTGATAGATTTATTTCCAATATCTCTCCAAAACACAATCTCATTTATAGGAATCCAAACGGTTAAATCATGGTCTATAAACCAAACTATTACTCCCGCTTTCACTCCATCTATCTTCGCCTTCTCTGTCATACCTCTTATCTGTTCTTCTCTAATACAGGAAAACGGAAGTGTATTGCCTTTATGCGACTTACACTCTACATAAATCTCATGTGGCTTCTTATACACGATAAAGTCAGAAGGATTATCAACATTCTTCATTTTCTTCGGTGCATCTCGAAGTCTGTCTATTGATACATCAGGAACTTTTAAGAATGATTTTTTAATAATCTCCTCAAATTGTTTGCCTTTATTCTTTGATGCCATTATCATCTACTCCGCAAAGTTTTTTGTATGCACAATAAGCACATTTCTTATCAGAAGCATCATCAGGTTTTGGGGGGAGTGTTTTACTCTTTACATATCCATCACAATATTCTATCAACTTAACAATACTATCTCGCTCCTCATCAGTAACCTCATACATATATGCCTTCATATCCACTATATCACGATTTATGTAGATAAAGAGAACATTATCCAACTGCAGTTCGAGGCTATAAGTTCTTGCCTGATTATAATGCTTTGGGTCAACTCCCTTACGCTCACGCCACTTAAAAGAGCTTTCAGTTTTAAACTCCACGATATAATATTTATTCTGATACTTAATTATGCCATCGCACAAAAAACTAATATTCCGCTTTGTATCAAAGAGTTTTGTTTCATTTCCACACTTATCGACTATATTAAGGTATTCATCAAGACCGCGAGATTTAACAAATTCGCCAACATCAACATATTCACAGTCAAATCCGTTATCCTTCATTTTAGAAATGGCATTTTGAATACGCTCATGTCTATCTGTTCCCGCTTCACAAATACCGACCATGACATAATTACTTTCATTCTCTGGCTCTGCACCAACTACTTGATAATACATAGAACGAACACATCCCATTCCAGAGGGCTTATATGCTTGACTTGGTTTACGGGACTCTTTAACATCAGTAATTTCAATGGAACGCTTTAAATCATCTAAAAATTGTTGTTCGACAGGAATTTGCTTATTGGCTCGCTCTATCAGTTTAGCCACATTTTTTAACGCACTTCTGCCCATATAAACCTCCACATACAAATCTAATTAAAACCGGCTATAACGGCTCCCCACCGCAAGAGCTATGAATTTCACATAAACAATCTATAAGGAGGACTTCCACTATGTCTAATAGCAGAGGTCTGGCTGAGGCGGCAGGATTTGAACCTACGAGTGCGGGAGTCAAAGACCCGTGCCTTACCACTTGGCTACGCCTCAATATTAAAATGCCTTTCGCAACTCACAGTTGGGAGACTTGTCTCCTACTTTGTTCACATCCGCAAATGCTTGTCTTTCACTGTCACTCGTCTAAAAAGAGCCAGAGGGCATTTATATTCTCATTGTCAATATTCACATAATCATTATACTATATCTTTGTTACTCTAATTGTGAACAAATTGTAAACTTTAGAATAACTCTTGTTGCCTATCAGCTAAATGTTTCTTCCAGCAGACTTCACCATAACCACGCTCTTGTGCTTCAAGTGCCTTTAAGCGTCTGCCACATCTAATGCACTTACCGTATGTTTTCTTATTAGTATTTATCCACAAAGCTCCTCCACACTCACGAACCACATTCATAGAATACTCACCAACAGATATTCAACTGACATACTATCGTCAATCTGACCTGATACAATTCCTTTCTGCAATTTGAAGATTAGATGCAATATATCAACTAACTCTCCTATGCTGTAATGACCGCATTTATCTTTAGCACATTTTACTTGCCACTTTGATAGTCCAGTGCTACTGCATATATCATCACTTTCACAGGCTTGTACTTGTAACACTTGTTTAGTATTACTATACAAAACATTCAGTATTACTAAACTCGCCTCTCCTACTGCATAACATTGTTGCAATAGATTATATACTCGGCTAATTTGTCTTTTTAAAATAGCATCCACTAAGTCAAAAATAGCATCTGCGGGAGGCTGATATATTATACCATCATTAACTAAAATTTCAAACGCTTCATCATCAGATAGATTAGTTTCCTGTGCATATCGTTGTATCTTGTCGATTTCTAATAAGATGCGTGAATAATCATTCTCGCACATAGCGATAAAACGCTCACAATTAGTCTTATTTAAGCGTATCAACTTGCGTATATATGTTGATAGCACTTCGCTTGATAAATGCTCAAATTCGACGATTTTATCACTATTGTTTTTATACCATTTTGTTCGCTTATCTACATTTGTCAGAAGATGAATAACTATGTTGTCACCAAGCAAACTAAAGTCAATATCGTTATTCAAAATATCCTTATCGTCACGAATGACATAAACAGCATTTCCGTCAAATAATGATGGATTGATAATGTCTTGCCAAACATCAGATAACTTATCTGCTCTAATAACCTGGCAACACTTAACCTCTGCAATCTTGTTTATGTATATTCTCTGTACCTCTATTTCTTCGCCAGTGAATACATAGTATGACTGCAAATTGTTATCCTTAATCTGTTGTCTAACATCGAGAACGGTCACATCCACTCACTCCTTATATTAAGTAACCAATTATCAAAAAGCATCTGCTTATTAACACTCTTATATGCCAATTCTTGTAAAGCATCTCCTGTTATTGCAATAGCATGAGCATATTTGATTGGGTCCTCATTATGTCCTCTATCTATACAAGCTGACCTAAATGCTTTCCAAAATAATTTTAAATCGTACTTATTTTCCTCATCTTTGAGTGCTATCTTATCCGCTATCTTAAATGCGTTGCTACCAGATACTTCGGCTATATTATCTATGACACATTCCACATACTTACTGAATGCCTCAATATCATATTCTAACAACTGCTTTATCTCACCGATATTAGATGTGGCATCAATAACAAAATCGAAAATCTCATCAGAATACTGCGTGGGCAACATTTCTATATAATCACACTTATCTTCATACGAATAAGGCTCCATCATATATGTAACACCTCTACTTCGTATAGTAGGTAAGATATTATCAAGATTTGCACAGGTAAGAATAAAATACGCATTTCTTGGAGGTTCTTCTGTTACTTTGAGAAGTGAGTTTGCAGATGCGGACGACATATTATCACAATCAGTGAACGCATAAATAACAGGCAAATCTACTTTATACGCATTATCTATTACATCTCTAACCTCATCTGCCTTTGTTCCAACAAATGCAACTGCACAGTTAAGCGATGTTGCTATATCCCAAATAAGTGTGTGTCTGCCACTTCCTTTTTCACCTATCAGAATTGAAAAACGAGGAAACTTATCTCGTTCTATCTGACCGTGTATCTTTTTAATCAGTTCTCTTTGACCTATCATATTTCTCCTTTCGTTATACACCATGCTTCTATTCTTGATTTAGGGTTAGTATCCCATTTAATATCTGCCTGTAACTTAATCAAACTTGTAAGCAATCCGTTTGCATCTGGATTAAAATTATCAAATACTTCACGAATTTTATCATTAAGTGGACACTCTAAATAATTATCTGCACCAAGAAGATACTTATTCAAATCAAGTACGAAGTTGGTAAAACTCTTAATAAACTGCTTTAAGTCATATCCGCTCATATACACATCATTAACAGTGCGTACCATCTCTTTTGTATCATCATTTGAATACGCATTAAGTAAATCGCACATGACATCATAATCAGCTATGCCAAGTGCAGTTGTAATATTATCAAGCGTCAAATCATCAGAATATGCAAGGCACTTATCAAGCATAGTCAACGCATCACGCATACCGCCTTGTGCTAACTTTGAAATATATTCAAGTCCAATCTTCTCTTTACTATTCGGATATTCTTTTGACATGACATAACACAATCTAAGGAATATCTGTTGCTGACTTATTCTCTGAAAATCAAATCTTTGAACACGAGAAAGAATTGTCTTAGGTATCTTATGTGGGTCTGTCGTACACATTATAAAAATAGACTTCTTAGGCGGTTCTTCAAGAACTTTAAGCATAGCTTGCCAAGCGTTATTAGAAAGTGCATGAACCTCATCCATTATGAATACTCGATACTCACTATCTAATGATGCGGTCTTTGACTGTTCTATAATCTCCCTTACATCATCTACACTATTATTACTTGCCGCATCTAATTCTGTTGGAATGCCTTTACCCTTATTAATCTCATTGGCAAATATTCTTGCACAAGTTGTCTTTCCAGTTCCAGCTCCGCCACAAAATAAATAAGCGTTCTTAATTTCTCCAGAATTTAACTGTTGTTGTAAAATGACTTTGGTAGCCGATTGCTCGACTACCTCATCAAAAGTTTTTGGACGATATTTAATTGCTAACGACTGCATTAAAATCCCTCCGAATTAGGGTAACTAAATGTTGTTGCAACATGATTGCCATCTTCAACAAAATCAGCTCTGTCACTGTTATTCATAACAATCTCTACAAACTGCTTGGCAATAATGCTATTTGCCTTATTTGCTTTATACGCACTATAAATAGCGATAGCTGTTACCAACAGAGAAAAGAATGTTACACAACTAAGGATAATTATTGCAGTTATCATACTTCTTTATCCTCCCCAATATATACATACTTTGCATACTTACAAGATGCTCCATCAATAGTTTTTCCATCAATCATAACTGTACGAATGTCATGGTGCTTTCTCAAGTCAAAAATAATAGCAGAAAGTCTTGTAATGTCGCAACGCTTGCCTGTATCAGAGTCAATAAAGTTGTATGCTTCCTTCTGCGTGATACTACCATTCTCTTTCAGATACCGCAAAACTCTGGCGTGATGATTGTTCTTCATGTTGTTTACCTCTCAAATAAATTTATTGTAGCATTAAACTACTCTTACAGTATAACATAATGAAACATTATAGTAAATGTTCTTATGTTACAATTTTGTTAAATTTTCTTTTCCCAATACCCACAGTATCCGTCATATTCAAAATTTTTGGCATGAGTAACATCGCAGGTATGAATACATATATCTGATTTACAATTCTTGCATTTCTTTCGGTCACACAAAAAATGAACTGGAGCTTTTACACTGTCTGACCCGCAGCCACTTATTAAAGTCCACATCTTATCATCTGGAATATTAAAATAATTTTGCACATCTTTCCAAAATTCTGTTTTGCCGTACGATGAGCCATTTTCTACTTGAGCAATATATTGTCGAGTGTATCCCAATCTTGTTGCTAATTCTTCCTGAGACCAACATCTATCCGCTCTTAGTCTATAAAAAGCATAATTATATTTCCCGCTATATACTTTATTTTTTCTCACAAATCATCACCTCTTGCATCTCGAATAATCATCACTACTCCGATAGCACCAATAAACACTCCGCAAGTAAATGATATTACTACTGCTAATAATGTACTCATTATCTATCTCTTCCTCTCATTTCTGCACCGCACTTCGGGCAATAATTATGCCAATGGTCTTTTGCCCCACATATCGAGCATTGATATTCTTCTGCCCAATACTCATTCATATCACCTGTATCTATCCACTCGCCTTGCGGTCTATCACTTGTTGCATTTTCTGCAACAACTGTCGGCGCATTGTCGATTGTTGCAACGGCTACAACATCAACATCTTCAATTTCTAATCCATTACATACTTGAGTTGTAAATTTATGCTTTTTCAACTCACTTCTACTGATTAAATTATCACTCATTCTCCACCTCCTTCAAATCAAATGTTTGACTTATAGCCAATGCCATTGACTGTACGAATGTTTCATCATCAGATAAATCATTTCTACCTATCATCACTAACATTCCGTGTACTACTTCGTGAATGAGGGTTTGAGCATAGATTTCTGCTGACAAACCATTTCGCATTTCAATGATGCCTTTATCGTGAGATATTCTACCTAAACAAATACCTCCATCGGCATAAGCATCAATCACTTCTTTATCTATAATTATGAATGGAACTCCGCATATTTTAATTGTCATTCTCTGACTCCTTTTCCTCAATTTCCTCAATAATCAACGGCAACTACCTCATAATTGCACATAACAACTATTGGATAATCTGGATGTTCTGCTATCAATGCCTTCAATTCATCCGTTTGTTTAGTAAACATATTCAAGGGTTTAAATTTCATTTTCGGTCTCCTTTCATCTCGTAACGAGCTCCCTTTTTCATCTTCGCACCGCAGTTCAAGCAATAATCGCCTCCACGAGCTTTATCAAACCCACAGCACGGACAAAGATGATACATGCCGACGAACGTTCCCTCATCGTCAATAAGCTTGTAGCTCTTTCGGGTGATTATCCAACGACCTTCGGGCTGATTTTCTGCTGCGTCGACTCTCATTTTTCTGGCAAAACTCATATCTATATTTCTCCTCTCAAAAATCTCCTTTTTTCCCACACCTAACGCTTATCCAATAACCTCTAAACGACCATTGAATATGTGTAATCTTAAAGCCCCTTGTTTTTAGCCAAATTAGAATACTCATTCTCTGCCTCCATTCTTGCACCACAGTTAGAACAGAAGTTATCAGGTATTGTTCTCGCCCACTTTATAGACCACCCGCCACAATTCTTACACTTATGTTCGATTACATTCATTCCCATTCGTAAAATATTTCCACATGAGAAAATATGACTTTCTTCCCACTCACCTTGCGGTCTTTCTTCCTTGCCTCTTTCATAACCCGACATATAACCCTTGTCATACATTTCATAGCCTTCTTTGTTTGGTATAGCATCTACTGTCGGGGCATTGTCGATAATAGCGTCAATAGCATCATTCCAACCTTGTTGATAGTCTCCAACAAGCGGAATTGGAAACTTGTGTTCTTTCAAAGCACTACGGCTGATTAAATCGTTATTCATTCTCTGCCTCCTTTTCATCCTTCATTTCGTCTGAACACCCTAAGATATTTGGATACTTTTCTTTATACCTCTTGCAAGTATAGCGAAGCCCACATCTTTCACATTCAATCACAGTCATTGTCTGCCTCCCAATGTTCACAGCTATACTCCATGCACTGCACATAACCGATAAATGATCCGTCAAGCTCACAATGGCACTCAATGTCAGGAACTTCGCCTGTCCTTATGTTGTGTCCGCAATTACAACAGACCTTCATTCTATGCCTCCTTTTTGTCAACAATAATGGTATCGCCTGTTATAACAAACTCAACATTCATGGTGGGTAAGGCATCAATGCTAAGCTCAATATCAACATGATGAGTATATATTGGTGCAATAATAACCTTGTCATCTACCTTGACCTTAATATATGTCTTTTGTCTGCAAGTTGAAGAAATATCAATGTCGCAAAAATCATATATTATACTGCCACAGAAATTACATCTGCCATAATCGTCAAGAATAGCTCCACAGTTAGGACAATTAGCAACTCGTTTCATTCTCTGTCTCCTCTATCATCGGCTCTAATGTCATGAAGTAATTCCCACCTATTCTGTCGTATGCGGTTCCGTAGTTATAGCCTCGACAGTTGAAGAACAATACCCAGGGATATTCCTCTCCGGACTCTATCCATTCGACTGCTTCAATAACTGCAAGGTCGGACAGGTCTGTTCTGTTGGTGACAGAGTGTCCGTTCCTGACTGTGCTGAATTGACCCGGCTGTGTAAGCACCTCATACACGGTATCAGGAAATCTGCTGTCCATTACACGACACAAAATACATAACGCAATATAGCGTCGGCCCTCGGTACTATCTGTACACCTGTTACTCTCTGCCTCTACAACAGAAGAAAACAAGATAAAGCTGTCTATATCGTCAGCCATTCCTGCCATTTCTGCTCTTTGCTCTACGCTTGTTTCTTCAAAAGGTAAACACGCTTTTAAATTAAGCGGACTAAATCCTATTGATACTGCGGATAAAACTATCAAAAGTGTCTTAAACATTATTCCTCTCCTTCCTCCTCATATTGATATGTTTCTTCTAATTCCATACATTCGCAATAAGGACAACACATCATTTCTTCATAACAAGGGTCTCCCCAAAACTCGCCTCTACTTTCACGAATAGTGCCTGACTCACACTCGTCAAATACTTCTCCGCAATCACAACACTTATACAACATCTTTATTTACCCTCCAACATATTGATAATTGCAACAAACACATCATAAGATACTTTACCATAAATATACTTAATCGCATCCTCTGTATTCTTATTAGCACACGCATCTATGAACGCTCTAAAATCTGCATAAGATAATTTACCATAAACTGCTTCAAAAACATCCATATTTTCAGACGGTGTTGTAACAGACTCACTAACCCCGTTAAAATGATTTTGCTTCATTTTAATATCTTTTCGATTTTGTATAGCAACATAATTTTGATGAGCCTTAAAAAACTCTGAATGACCTGTATTATAATCCACATCAAACAAATCACAAAACTGTTGAATGATACTGTCTTTAGGCATTATCTGTCCGGTTAACCATGTGCTAACACAACTATCGCTCACATGAAATTGCTCGGCTAAATCTACCAACTTTATTCCTACTTCTACTCTCTTTTTATTCCAAAAAGTATCCTGAAAACAATGTGCGTGGTCTGCCATAATATTAGTTGTCTCCTTTCATTAACTGCAAAAATGTTTTTTCATCAAGTAGATAGAATTGTTCGCCATCGCCAAAGTCTATTACAACTGCACTGTGCAATTTACCCATGGCAAATGCTTCTTCCTTGTTCTTTGTTATCCACTCTTTTTTAATAGAGAATGAATTACTTTCTTTGGTCTTTGTTTTTGCTTCAAATAGCCAATCATCATTTGTAACATCACCTTTATTAAAGGGAGTTGCTCCGCTGTTCGCTACTTGTTTCCCTCCCACTGCTTTCGCAATCTTCTTCTCCTGTCTTGAACTGTAAAATCGTGTCGGCCGTGTCATAATACTGTTTTACTCCTATAAACCCTTGTTGCATCACTCATACCATACCCTATGTTTTTCTGCTATCCACTCACATCCATCTTGTTCTTCAATTTCCCAATCTACATCATCAGGAATTTCAACAACTCGTAAAGCTGAAAAT
The DNA here is from genome assembly GCA_045602655.1 of Candidatus Fimenecus sp. Classification (GTDB taxonomy): domain Bacteria; phylum Bacillota; class Clostridia; order Oscillospirales; family Acutalibacteraceae; genus Fimenecus. Next base: position 47,640 of record JAZSBY010000056.1, read on the forward strand.
GCACCATTAGCTTTTTCTCCTATAGTAGATACACAATTAACAAGTTCAGGATTTGCTCTATCATCTATATAAGCATATCCAGCATTTGCCCATTTATTATCCCAAGCAAGACCTAAAAAATCATAGGCTTCCTTTGATAAACTATATCCTCCATAACATCTATTAATTACTATCTTCATATTTCCACCTCATATTCAGTTGCTAAATCTACAAAGTGCTCCATAATATAAAGACAAATCGGCTTATTAAGACCGGTCCATGATAGAGCTTCAATAAACTTAACATCAAACATATTAGTTACTCCGCTATCTCTAATGGACATATATTCTTCAAACTGTTCTTTTGTCGGCTTAATCTTTTCCACAATAATTACCTCTTTCTCATATATGCGTTACAACCTGGGCAAAATATTGGTTGTCTTTTTACTTCGTGATGTCCACAATTAGTACACTCTCTCGTAAGAACTCCATTAACAACTATGAACTTCCAATTCGCCTCATCTTTGTATCTCATTATCAATTACCTCATCAGTTAATATGGCAGATTTAATAATCCAGCCTTCCCATGTTGTATTTTGTAACTGCTTACGACATTCTGCAACTGCTTCTCGTAACTCTGCATCACTATAAAATGGGTGAATATATCTATGACCGCCACACTCCGGACCAAGACCAAAAAACTGTGATACAGGATTAGTTATTATTCTGCCACACTTTAAACAATGCAGTGTCTTTTCCTCGGTTAAGTCTGCATGAAGTTTCATGTAAACCATTCCACGAGTTTCTTTTTCAACAGTGCCAATCATAATACGATATGGCATTGGCTCATCATTATTCCACTGCTTCATAAAATCAAAGTCATCGGTAGCTTTTTTAGTCATGTACTGCTTAACTGTAATTTTATGAACGCTCTGTAAAGCGTCAGAATGTGCTTTATTTGCGTTTGCATGATTAGAATGTAACTCAATACGAATATCGTCAGAATTGCTCTTAAAACACTTTATAGCGTCTTGTATGCTATCATACGATTTATCGTTAATAATTACTTTGCCTTTGTAGTCTTTAAGCATCGTTAGCATCGTTGTTCTTCTCCTTTCAAATAGTTTGACTGTCATATATCAGTCTTAAACATTATACTAAATATTGTTACATTTGTCAAACATTTATTTTCAAAGAAATACGCCCTCTAATTGAGAGCGTATTCAATAAATATTACCTCATCAAAGCAATAACTTGTGAAACATCTCCATCTACGAGCTTAATACACAAATCACTTCCATAGTATATTTCAACCGCATCAGATGTATATGACTTCAACTGTGCCATAAATCTATTAATATTAATCTTAATAGACTTTGCCTTAGCATCTTTAGACTCGGTATAATTTACTACCTCAACACCTGTGCTTGACATAGAGGAAACTTTAAGACTGTCCGATGTAAACTCAAGTGAAATAGCTCCATCATCATATGCTCCAACAAACAATGAAAGTCTGTCAAGCAACTCAAGTAGGTCTCTCTTACGAACCTTACAATAAGACTCCTGTTCAACTGCTAACATCTTCTTAATTCCTGAAATATTATAGTCTGCACAATCTGTAACTACTTTGGCGTACAAACAATAATTTTCAGAAGTAGCAATAAGCGTAGATGTCTCCTCATCATATTCAAGTGAGATATTATCAGTAGCAAGATTAAGCAACTCAACGAATGTACTGTTAAGAAGCAATTTACTATCCTTATTAGTAAGCATCTCATACTGATACAATCCCATCATTGACTTATCAGTAGCACATACACAATCACCTACAAAATAATTTGCATAAACACTTCCAGCATTTGTTGACAAAGATGACTTTAATGCGGAAAGAATTGTGCTAACTGCAGGAAGAGAAATCTCGCCAAACTTAACATGATTATCAGGTATCTTCACCGGGAATGAAAGTATCTCTCCGTCATCATCAAGTTCAAGAGCTATCTTATATGAACCATTACCACTAATCACAAGAGCATTATCACTTACATCAAGTGCAACAGTATCGGATGTTATCTTATTAATAAGTTTAATAAATGTCTCCGCATTTACTGCAACATCAATATCCTCTGCATCAGCAACTTCTGCCGTTATGCAAAGATAATTTGTGCCATCAGTAGTATAAAGCGTAAGCTTATTATCTACTGTTTTTATGCCAATCATGTTTGTAATACGATGAAGCTTATTAGCTCCTACACACTGATTAGCTCTGTTTACCAAAGACTGTAACTGGGTTGTGTTAATTGTTAATTGTGACATATTGCACCTCCAAAATTATTTTTTAACAACTGCTAAATCATCCCAATATTCATCTGCACTAACTTTTCGTGACTCGGAATATCCATACTTTATTAACCTATCATTAACATTCTCATTTACTGCATCAAACTGTAATCCCCATGACTCACACGCTTTCACTGCCTCTTGTAAAGACTCATTACATCTACAAGTCCACAAAATTAATTTTGTTCCGGACTCTCGTTCTCGTTTCAAGGCGTTTATAACATCCCAATTTGGTTCTCCAATATCAGGATATTTCATAGTACAGATACAACCATCAAAATCAACTGCAATAACCTTATCAGTTTTCTGCATATCGTGATTAGTTTGTGAAGCAATATCCAACTTTAACTTTGAACTACTCATTGTATGATTTCTTGACAAATAATGAATTTCTTTACCAAGATTTTCTACTAAATCCTGTCCTTCAAATCTTTTATTTTTATAATCAGAACCAAGAAAATATACATCAAACTTAATAGAAAGTAGAACACGCTCTACATCAGCCTCATCTTCATAAGGAATAACTTCATCAACATACTTAACAGATGATAACTGAATATACCTCTCAAAAATACTTTGTACGATATTTGGTTTTCTTTTTGGAGAACAGTATAACGCAACTATAAGATAATCACAATTCTCTTTTGCCTCTTTAATAGCTAAAATATGTCCTGCATGAAGAACATCTGCTACCATTGGAAATAATCCTATTTTCATATTATGCTCCCTTCTTAAAATTACTACTTATTATTTTTGGAACTGCATTTTCCCAAGATATTTTATGATGTATTCGCTTATTACCACTAAATGCAGTCATACCTCTAATTTGCACACAATCAGGTCTAAGCATTACAGAATAAAAAGATTTCACATAAGTTCCATATAACTTATACATTTCAGTAATTCCACCAGAATTTTGCTGGGTTTGCGCAGTAATTAAACAAATATCTCTAATTGATAAAATTACTTTTCCTATTTTTCCTTGTTGTAAATACATATTCACATCATCATTGAAGCGTCCTTCAAAATAAATAGGATTATCTACTTTAAAGAAAAAAGTTTGCATAGCTTTACGCACTACTCGACTCTTCCAAAGAGTTCTATCATATCCACCTAATAAGTCACCTCCTTGAATAAATGCAACTACATCTATATTTGTCTTTTCGAGAAAATTAATCATGGCCATAACAATCGCATCAAAATTAGTGACATTAAGGCTACTAAAATGTTTATTTTCCTTATTTACATATCTATAAACAAATCCCATAGTATCATCTTCGAGTTCTAAAAAATATTTTAATCCTAAATTACTTGCA
>JAZSBY010000057.1:0-9060 GCA_045602655.1 Candidatus Fimenecus sp.
AGTAATATCTCTACCATATTTTTCTAATGGTTTTTGTAAATTTTCTAAGATTTATTACTCTTGTCATGTTATGTCCTTAATTATTATATTTTTATCTTTTTTTAGTATTTGCGCTAACAATTCCACCAATAGTAGAACAAATAATTATTACTAAAAACATTATTAAAGTATTTTCACTGAGTTTTCCATTTGTAAAAAACAACATAATAATTGTAATAAAAAATATTGTTATAAATGAACAAATAAAGCCTGAAATTAAACCCTTAAAATTACATTTTTTTGCAGATATAAATCCACTTATCAGTGCTCCAATTCCTACGCATCCGCAAAAGTATACCTCTGTGTATAATGGAAAATTTGACGATTTAGTTAAAATAAATGAAATTACAAATGATAATATTGATACAGAAATTACTCCAATTATAGATGAAATAAGTAGACCAATAATATTTGTTACAGGGACGGAAAAATTAGTTTTTCTTTTTTTAGTTTGTTTTCTTAACATATAAAAACCCCTCACATTCATTAAAGAATATGAGGGGAAAATAAATTTTATGTTAATTATTCAGCGTCTTTATCTTTTTTAGATTTCTTTGATTTCTTTTCCATCATAGCAGCTTTTGCAGCTTCACGCTGTGCTTGTATTTTTTCATTAGCTGTGTGGTTTGTCTGAATAGCATACTTCTTGAATTTAATCTTAACTCTGTCTGAGCCAGTTTCAATTACGATTGTGTCATCTTTAACAGAAACAACCTTACCACAAACACCACCAATTGTTGTGATTTCATCACCAATTTGAGTATTTTCACGGATTTCTTGTTCCATTTTCTGCTGTTTCTTCTGTGGTCTGATTGTAAAGAAATACATTGCACCAAAAAGTACTGCCATCATAATAATCATTGGCATAGTATCCTTTAAGCCACCCTGTGATGCACCTTCAGCTGTGTTCATCATAGCAAATGTTAAAAATTCTGTCATTTAATTTGTCCTCCCAAAATTTAACTAAATATAACTTAAACATTATACATAATAAAAATAAGTTTTTCAAGTATATTTCAAAGATTTACCAAATATTTATATCCTTGTATCTAATCTATCTACATATTTATTATATAATTCTTCAAAAGTATCATTATCTAATGCTTCACGAATTCTTGTCATTAAGTTATTATAGAAATACAAATTATGTATTACACATAAACGCATAGCTAACATTTCTTGTGCTTTAAACAAATGTCTTATATAGGCTCTTGAATGTCTTTGACAAGTAGGGCAATTACATACAGGGTCTATCGGTAAATTATCTTTTTCATACTTTTTATTATTGATATTTATAATGCCTGCATCAGTAAAGAGATGTCCGTGACGAGCATTTCTACTTGGCATTACACAGTCAAAAAGGTCGACTCCCCTTCTAACTGCTTCAAGAATATTACCGGGTGTTCCGACACCCATAAGGTATCTGATTTTATCTGCTGGCATATATGGTTCAACCGAAGATATAATACGGTACATATCTTCCTTTGGTTCACCTACAGCAAGACCACCTATTGCGTAGCCATCAAGGTCGAGTTTAGCAATTTCTTTCATATGCTCAATTCGTAAATCATCATAAGTACAACCTTGATTTATGCCAAAAAGCATCTGATTTTTATTGATAGTATCCGGTAAAGAATTAAGTCTGTCTATTTCAGCTTTACAACGATATAACCATCTTGTTGTTCTTTCGCAGGATTGTTTTGAATATTCATATTTTGCAGGGTTTTCAACACATTCATCAAATGCCATTGCAATTGTTGAACCAAGATTTGACTGTATTTGCATACTTTCTTCTGGTCCCATAAAAATTTTATGGCCATCAATATGTGAAGAAAAATATACACCTTCTTCCCTAATCTTTCTTAATGATGAAAGTGAAAACACTTGAAAACCGCCACTGTCTGTAAGGATTGGGCCATCCCAACCTGTAAACTTGTGGAGTCCACCCATTTCCTTTACAAGTGTATCAGTCGGTCTCAAATGCAAGTGATAGGTGTTGCACAGTTGCACTTGACAGTTTATGTCCTTTAAATCATAGGCGGAAACACCACCTTTAATTGCCCCTTGAGTTGCAACATTCATAAAAGCAGGTGTTTGGACTGTACCATGTACAGTTTGAAATTCGCCTCGTCTTGCATTACCGCATTTTTTTATAAGTTTATACATAATATCTCCTTAATAAATGAACATACAGTCGCCGAAACTGAAAAATCTATATTTTTCCTTGACAGCATTATTATATGCATCTAATACTTTTTCCCTATCATATAACGCAGAAACTAGCATTATAAGTGTACTTTCAGGTAAGTGAAAATTAGTCAAAAGAGCATCGATGCATTTAAACTTATAACCTGGATAAATAAAAATATTTGTCCAGTCATCAAATTCTTTCATTTCGCCTTGACTATTCATAACACTTTCCAGTGTTCTGCAACAAGTTGTTCCGACAGCGACTACTCTTCCACCGTTTTTCTTTGTTTCATTGATTAAATCAGCAGTTTCTTTGGGAATCTGATAATGTTCAGAGTGCATTTGATGGTCTTCAATGTTTTCTGCTTTAACAGGACGAAAAGTACCAATGCCAACATGAAGTGTAACATAACCGATTTTAATGCCTTTTTCCTGAATTTTAGTCATAATCTCATCAGTAAAATGAAGTCCGGCTGTAGGAGCCGCCGCCGAGCCTAATTCTTTTGAATAAACTGTTTGATAACGTTCTTTATTTTCAAGTTTTTCAGTAATGTAATGTGGTAAAGGCATTTCACCAACTTTATCTAAAACCTCATAAATATTTGAAGCATCATAACTGAATTTTGCGACTCTATTACCATTATTTAGCACTTCTTCTACAATACAAGTTAAAATCCCGTTACCAAAAGAAAACTCTGCACCAACTTTTGCACGTTTTCCCGGGCCGGTTATAGTTTCCCAACGGTCATTACCAAGATTATTTAAAAGCAAAAATTCAACAATTGCACCTGTGTTCTTTTTCACACCATACATACGAGCCGGTAAAACTCTCGTATTATTAAGAATAAGGCAATCTCCGGGAATTAAGTAATCAATAAAATCATAGAAATATTTATGTTCAATTGTGTTGTTTTTCATTGATAAAACCATCATTTTTGAATGGTCACGAGGCTCTATAGGAGTCTGTGCAATCAATTCTTTGGGCAAATCGTAATAAAAATCAGATTTTTTCATGGTGTTTCTCCGTAAAAATATAGAAAATGTTAAAAATGTTTGACACAAAGGCTGTATAATGGTATTATATATTAGCGATTGAGGTGCAACAAAAATAAGTATCGTTTTTGAAACTCCCAAGGGTTTTTGATAGAGCGTGAAAGGGTTTGTTGCCGAAGAAAAACAGGGCTTGGGATTTGATTTTTCTGGTTGTATTATTAACAGTAATATGACTGTCATCATTATTTGATGGAGTGCTTTCGTATTATGAAAAACCATAATACCTATGTATTTTATTCAGTAATGGTGCCAAAATCATTACTGATTTTTTATGACGAAAGATATATTATCATTTTTTGGAGGTAATTTCAAGTGAAAAAGTATAATGTTGGTGTAATTGGTGCAACAGGTATGGTTGGTCAGAGATTTATGACTCTTTTAGACAATCACCCTTGGTTCAATGTTAAAGTTTTAGCAGCAAGTCCACGCTCAGCAGGAAAAAAATATTCTGATGCTGTTGGTGCAAAATGGTGTATGGATGTAGAGATTCCGGAAGCTATGAAGGACATTGTTGTTATGGATGCAACTGCTGATATTGAAAAAATCGCATCACAAGTTGATTTTGTATTCTGTGCAGTTGATATGAAGAAGGATGAAATCAAAGCACTTGAGGAAGCTTATGCTAAGGCAGAATGTCCTGTAATTTCAAATAACAGTGCTCACAGACATACTCCTGATGTTCCGATGATTGTTCCTGAACTTAATGCAGACCACGCTAAAATTATTCCTGCACAAAGAAAAAGATTGGGTACAAAACGTGGCTTTATAGCAGTTAAATCAAACTGCTCACTTCAGAGCTATGTTCCTGCCCTCTACCCTCTTTCAAAGTTTGGAATTAAAGATGTTCTTGTTTGCACATATCAAGCAATTTCAGGTGCAGGAAAAACATTCCAGACATGGCCAGAGATGATTGATAATGTTATACCATATATTGGTGGCGAAGAAGAAAAGAGCGAAAAAGAACCACTTAAGATTTGGGGTAATGTTGAAGGCGATGTAATTGTTGATGCTGAAGAACCAAACTTTACAGCACAGTGTATTCGTGTTCCTGTTTCAAATGGTCATATGGGTGCAGTTTTCGTAAGATTTGAGAATAAACCATCAAAAGAAGAAATATTAAATATATGGAAGGAATATGCCGGTCGTGCACAGGAATTAGAACTTCCACATGCACCAAAACAGTTCCTTAACTATTTTGAAGAAGATAATATGCCACAGACAAAACTTAACCGTGACCTTGAGGGTGGTATGGCAATTTCCATTGGTCGTCTTCGTGAAGACACACAGTATGACTACAAATTTGTTTGTCTTTCACATAATACACTTCGTGGTGCTGCCGGCGGTGCTGTTCTTATGGCAGAACTTCTTTGTGCAGAAGGTTATATGGACTAATTTCCAATTAAGGAGAATTTATTATGAGTAACAATCCTATCTTTACAGGTTGTGGTGTTGCTATTGTAACACCATTTAACGATGATTTAAGTGTTAATTACAAGTCACTTGAAAAACTTCTTGAATATCACATTAAAAGTGGCACAGATTCAATTGTAATTTGCGGTACTACCGGTGAAAGTGCAACTCTTACACCAAAAGAACATTCAGATGTAATTAAATTCACCTGTGATGTAGTTAACCACAGAATTCCTGTTATTGCAGGTACAGGTAGTAATGAAACTGCTTATGCTATTGAGCTTTCTAATGATGCTGAAAAAGCGGGTGCGGACGCAATGCTTGTTGTTACACCATATTACAACAAGTGCTCACAAAGAGGTCTTGTAAAGCACTATCAGGCAATTGCAGATAACTCTTCAAAACCTATCATTATTTATAATGTTCCAAGCAGAACAGGTGTTAATGTTCTTCCATCCACTTATGCTGAGCTTTGTGAACATAAAAACATTATTGCTACAAAAGAAGCAAGCGGAAACATTTCACAGATTGCAGAAACAATTTCTCTTTGTGGTGATAAACTTGATGTTTACTCAGGTAACGATGACCAGATTGTACCTTTAATGTCACTTGGTGGTAAAGGTGTAATTTCTGTTCTTTCAAATATCTGTCCTAAACTTGCACACGATATTCCTACACTTTATCTTGAGGGTAAAGTTAAAGAAAGTGCTGAACTTCAGCTTAAATATCTTGAACTAATCAATGCAATGTTCATGGATGTTAACCCTATTCCTGTAAAAGTTGCAATGCAGATGATGGGCTTTGATGTAGGTCCTCTTCGTATGCCACTTTGTGAAATGGATGATGCTAAAACAGCTAAACTTCAGTCAATACTTAAAAAATATAATTTAATTTAATTGATTTTTGGATGTGAAAAAATGACAAGGATTATTTTAAGCGGTGCTTTAGGTAAAATGGGCAAAGCTATTACTGCTTGTGTCGAAAACAGAAATGACTGTGAAATAGTTGCAGGTGTTGATTTAGTAAGTGGTGATTGTTCATTTCCTATTTTTAAATCATTTAATGATATCAATATAGATGCTGATGTGATTATTGACTTTTCACACCCATCAGTACTTGCTGGTTTACTAAAATATGCAGAAGAAAAGAGTATTCCTGCCGTAATTGCTACAACAGGATTAAATGAACAACAAATTGAAGATATTAAAACTGCTTCAAATAATGTTCCCCTTTTCTTTTCAGCAAATATGTCAATTGGCGTTAGTCTTGTTTCGGAACTTGCTAAAAAAGCTGCAAAAGTACTTCAAGGTAGTTTTGATATTGAAATTGTTGAAGCACATCATAATCAAAAAATTGATGCACCAAGCGGTACAGCCTTAATGCTCGCAGATTCTATTTCAGAGGCACTCCAAGAAAAGCCAATTTATGAATTTGACCGTCATTCAAAGAGAATGAAACGAACCAAAAATGAAATTGGTATTCATGCAGTTCGTGGCGGCACAATTGTTGGTGAACACGAAATAATCTTTGCTGGTCCTGATGAGGTTATCAAGATTTCACATTCAGCATACTCAAAACAATTATTTGCAAACGGTTCAGTTAATGCGGGATTATTCCTTGTAGGCAAAGAACCGGGATTTTATTCAATGAAAGACCTTGTAAACGAATAAGGAGGTTAAATAATGAAAACTATTGATAATGTTTCAATGATTGAAAATGTAACACTTATTTCTATCAACGATTCCCCTGCTGATTTTAAAGTTGTTGCTCAAATTTTTGAGATGCTTTCAAGTGCCGGAATTGACGTTGATATGATTTCACAGAATCCTCCACAAGGAAAAACATCTAACCTTTCATTTACAGTAAATGATGAGGATTTAGGTAAAGTATTTGAAACTGCCTCAAAACTTCGTGAACTTCATCCTGAATTAAAACTTGCTATAAGTAGCGGTAATACAAAGATTTCAGTTTTTGGCGAAGGAATGAAAAATTGCCCGGGCGTTGCATCAAATGTATTCTCTGCAATCGCTGAAACAGGTGTTGAAGTAAGAATGATTACAACATCTGAAGTAGATATTTCTGTTCTTGTTTATAGCCACGATGGCGATACAGTTTATTCAGCACTTAATTCTTAATTTATAGTAAATTTTAAGGCTTACTGATTGATTTCAGTAAGCCTTAATTTTTGCTGTTAGTATTATTCAATATTCATTTTACCATTTTCGTCAAATTCGTAGTAACCAACTTTAAGGTCTGTGCCTTCTACAAATATCTGACTCATATAAAGTCTCTTGTTCTTTGCAAGTTTATGAGAGTCATTGATAAAATAGTAATCACCATTATATTCTACAAGCTGATATGCATTTAATCTTACATTATTTTTGTAGAAATAGTCACCAACAGGGCCGTTGAGTATTACCATCTTTCCATTTTCATCAAATTCATAGTATCCGACTGCAAGTGGTGTACCGTCTTCGTATGTAAAGCCATCTACAAAGCTCTGACTCAAATAGATTCTCTTACTCTTTGCAACTTTGTGCGAGTCATTGATAAAGTAGAAATCACCTTCATATTCTACGAGCTGATATGCATTTAATCTTACACCGTTTTTGTAGAAATAATCACCAACTACACCATTTTTAATAATCATTTTACCACTTTCGTCAAATTCGTAATAACCAACTGCAAGCGGTGTGCCATCTTCAAATGTAAAACCTTCTACAAATCTCTGACTCAAATAAATTCTCTTATTCTTTGCGATTTTGTGGTAGTCATTGATGAAATAGTAGTCCCCATCAAATTCAACAAGTTGATATGCTTTTTGTTTCACATCATCCTTGTAGAAATAGTCATCTTTAATACCTGTGAATTTTTGATTTGGGTCTATATAATCATAATGCTTTGTCGCATTATCAAGTGGAACATTGTAACTATTGCCAACTAAATTTAGACCAGGAAATATATCTCCCTTTATTATATTGTTCCACTCATTCTCTGTGCCAGAATAATAAACATCAGTAAGATTAATGCAATATCCAAATGAATAAGAACAAATTTGTGTTATACTGCGAGGAAATTCAACGCTTTCAAGATTTATAAACATAGCAAATGCATTTTTACCAATGGATGTTATTCCTTCAGAGATAACAATATGTTTAACCTCAAATTCATAATCTTCCCAAGGTCTACAACCATCAAAGAAATTTGGCTCACTAAATATACCACCATCACCTTGGAAACCTTCCATGTCACCTGTACCGGAAAATGTTAATGTGAATGTAGTTGCGTCAAATATCCAAGTAAGATTATCACCACTAGCGCCGGAACCAGAAACAGGAATATAATCATCTTTGAAATAAAACTTATCACAATTGTATAGGTCTGCATTGTCATATCCAATATTGATATTATTCCATTCTCCCTCAGAACCTAAATAATTAATTGCCATAATTCCGTCCCAAGAATAAAATGCCTCATCTTCTATACGAGTTACACTTGAGGGTATTGTTACAAAAAATAGATATCTAAAATTGTAAAATGCTTTTTTAGAAATAGTTGTTACTCCTTCATTTATGACGATATTTTTTATTTTTGATGTGTATGACCGCCACGGACGGTCATCTATCTCATCATTAGAAGCATTAAAATAACAATTATAACGATACATCTCACCTGTACCTGAAATGGTCAGTGTTCCAATAGTTTCGTCAAACTTCCATGTGAGATTGTCACCACAAGTGCCTGATGTTGGTGTTTCTGCACTTGCTGTGATTGGGATAATGGATATTACCATTAGAATTGCAAGGATAATTGATAAGATTTGGCTTGTTTTTTTCATAATAATCTCCTTCATATTATTGAATAATGCTTTTCCTAATCACAGTATATTTCATTTTGAAAATAATTACAATAGGAAATGCAAAATTATAGGTTTTGTATGTTTTAAATATACTACCCTATTTCATAATTATCTCTCCTAAAAATAAAAAGTGCGTCAGCCGAAACTAACGCACGAAAAATACATAGCTCCAACTGTCGCCAAACAAATCTACAATACCACCAAAAAGTATATGCAAATAGAGCATCTGTATTTTTACCCAATTAAAAATAAAAATACATATACTTATTGGTAGAAAAATATTAAGATTTGCTTGGCAAAATTAGTTTACCACGCATTTTATGAAAAATCAATAATTTTTTAAAAACGCGTAGGGACTGAACTCCAGTTCTGTCCGCAATAAATGAATTATTATCGTGTACATTTAATTTGTGTGAATAAATTGAATTTGTCAAACTCTTTTTATCCCCACTTCCGTCACCTTGAGGTGACACCTTGCGCTCGTAGGGGCAAGGTTATATTGGGCTCCA
>JAZSBY010000058.1:0-6634 GCA_045602655.1 Candidatus Fimenecus sp.
CATTCAGGCGATATTGTTGTTGCAGGTACTGCGGTTGGTCGTGTTCGTGTTATGGTTGACGACAAACACCGTTCAATCAAAGAAGCAGGTCCGTCTGTTCCTGTTGAGATTATGGGTCTTGATGAAGTTCCGCAGTCAGGTGATGTGTTCAACGCAGTTTCTGACGAAAGACTTGCCCGTGAGCTTGTTGAAAAGAGAAAGCAGGAAAAGAAAGAAGAACAGTTTAACCAGTATCAGAAGGTTACTCTTGATAACTTGTTCTCATCTATCAATGCAGGTAAAATCAAGACTCTCAATATTATCGTTAAGGCTGATGTTCAAGGCTCAGTTGAAGCAGTTAAGCAGAATCTTGAAAAGCTCTCTAACGAAGAGGTTGCAGTTAAGGTTATCCACGGTGGTGTTGGTGCAGTCAGCGAGTCCGATATTATGCTTGCAAACGCATCAAACGCTATTATCGTCGGATTCAATGTTCGTCCGGACCCTGTTGCTGCTGAAATCGCAGAGCGTGACGGCGTTGATATGAGAATGTATCGTATTATCTATGACTGTATTGAAGAAATTGAAGATGCTATGAAAGGTATGCTTGCACCTAAATTCCGTGAAGTGTTACTTGGCAGAATCGAAGTTCGTAATGTATTCAAGCTTTCTTCTGCAGGTACAATCGCAGGTTCTTATGTTCAGAACGGCAAGGTGACCCGAAATGCACAAATTCGTGTGGTTCGTGACGGTATTGTTATTGCTGAGGACTCAATTTCATCACTTAAGAGATTTAAGGATGATGTTAAGGAAGTGGCAAGCGGTTACGAATGTGGTATCGGTCTTAACAAGTTCAACGATGTTAAGGAAGGCGACATTTTTGAAGCCTTTATTATGGAGGAATACAGAGACTAATGGCAGGATACAGAGTAGGTAGAGTATCGGAAGATATTAAACGAGAAATAGTTGCCGTTATCCGTGAATTAAAAGACCCGAGAGTAAGGAATAAAATCCTTACTGTTGTCCGTGTTGATGTAAGCTCCGACCTTTCTTTTGCAAAGGTTTATGTCAGTTCTATGAGTGGCATTGAGGATGCAAAAGAAGCAGTTAAAGGACTTACATCTGCAACAGGTCTTATCAGACGTGAGGTTGGCAGTAAATTGCATTTAAGAAAGACACCTGAACTTAAGTTTATTGCCGACGACTCCGTTCAGCACGGTATGGAAATCTTTAAGAAAATCGAAAGCACAAAGGTTACTGACGACGAGGAATAAAATGAAAAAGATAGATGTAAAAGAGTGTGTTGCTCTTTTGAAAGAATATGACAATTTTCTTATTCTTTCACATAAGCATCCCGACGGCGACACTCTTGGCAGTGCATTTGCACTTAAAAGAGCATTGGATTTACTGGGCAAAAAGTCAATGGTGCGTTGTAATGACGAGATTCATCCAAAGTTTTCATATCTTTGGGACGGACTCGACAACAGCGACATAGAATTTGACAAAATAATCGCGGTTGATGTTGCCGACAGCAAGCTTCTCGGTGCAGATTATGAAGAAAAATACGGTGACAATGTGTTTTTGTGCATTGACCACCATATGTCCAACCGAGAATATGCCGAAAATCTTCTCTTAAAGGACAGAGCAGCAGCGGCAGTTGTTATTTATGAAGTGATTTGTCAATTAGGCGTTGAAATCACACCGCAAATTGCAAGTTGTGTTTATACGGGACTTGCTACGGATACGGGTTGCTTTATGTACTCAAACACAACTCCCACTGTACACAGAGTTGCTGCCGAGGTTATGGCAAAGGGTGCTGATTACACAAACATAAACCGTCTTATGTTTGAAACAAAGTCATTTTCATATATGAAGCTTGAACAGATGGCTATTTCTTCCATTGAAACATATTTTGACGGAAAATGTGCCATTATGACTATCACTCAGGATATGTTCAGGCAAAGTGGCTCAAATGAAAGTGAATGTGACGGAATTGCATCCCTCCCAAGGAAAATTGAGGGTGTTAAAATCGGTGTGACTATCCGTGAACAAAAGGACGGAAAATACAAGGTATCTTTACGCACGATTGAGCCACATGATGCAGCGAAAATCTGTGCTAACTTTGGTGGTGGCGGTCATAACGCGGCTGCAGGTTGCGAGTTTGACTGTTCAATAGATGAAGCAAAAGAAAAATTACTTGAAATTATAAAGGCGGAATTTTAATGACGGGCATAATTTGTCTTGACAAGCCCTGCAATATGACATCTTTTATGGCTGTTAAAAAAGCATCACGACTTTTAGGTGTTAAAAAAGCAGGTCATACAGGAACACTGGACCCTATGGCTACCGGGGTGCTTGTTATTATGCTGGGGCATTGTACCCGTTTTATTGAGCTTTTACCCGAACACAGAAAATCCTATTCCGCAAGGGTAAAATTAGGTCTTACAACTGACACTCTTGACATTACAGGTGAGGTTTTATCAGAAAGTCCCGTCAATGTCACAGAAAAACAGTTGTTAAAGGTTGCAGAAAACTTTAAAGGTGAGATTTTACAGACTCCACCAATGTATTCAGCAATAAAAAAAGACGGTGAGCGTCTTTATGACCTTGCAAGAAAGGGTATTGAAATCGAAAGAGAACAAAGAAAAATCACCATTGAGAAATTGGAAATTTACGATTTTGACGGTGCTGAATTTTCAATGGATGTGACTTGTTCTGCAGGTACATATATCCGTTCGCTCTGCGACGATATTGGCAGGGTTTTGGGTTGTGGTTCAGTTATGACCGAACTGCGTCGAACCGAAGCCAACGGGTTTTCCGTTGAAAATGCCGTAACTCTTGAGGAATTAGAAAAACTTGTAAGTGAAAATAATACTGCAAGTGTTATTACTTCTGTTGAAAAAGCACTTATGAGTTATCCCGAAATTACGGTCACAACTCCACAGGCAAACCGCTTTCACAATGGTGGTGCATTGGGGTATGAAAGACTCCACGGTGAGTATTCTGTTGGAATTTACCGTGTTTATTCCCCCGAGAGAAAACTTTTGGGACTCGGGGAAATACTTACAGAAAAAGGCGACCTTACAGTCAGGAGGGTGCTTATAGATGAATAAATATGCTTTGGCATTGGGCACTTTTGACGGACTGCACAGAGGTCACTTGCAGGTGCTTAAAACTACAAGGGAATTTGCTTCCCACGGGTTTGTCCCCGCAATGCTTATGTTTGACTGTCACCCATTAAAGGCAGTCAAGGGCATTACTCCCCCACTTCTGATTACTCAGGAGGACAAGGAAAAACTTGCGAAGAATTTTGGCGTTTTACCAATTCCCATAAAGTTTCAGGATATTCGTAATCTCTCGCCTGAGGAATTTGTTACAGAAATTCTTATAAAAAAATTCAACGCAGGTGCTGTTGTGAGTGGTGAGAATTTCCGTTTTGGAAAAAATGGTGAGGGAAATAGTAAAATTCTCTGTGAATTATGCGAAAAGTATGATATAATCTACAAAATAGCAGAAAGTACCATGTACAAAGGCGAAATGATTAGTTCAACCAGAATTCGTGAGGCATTAAGTCGTGGTGACATAATCTCTGCTAACGAAATGTTGGGACGAAATTTTTCCTACGACTTTTTAGTGGTTGAAGGTAACAAAATCGGGAAGAAGATTCTTGGTTTCCCAACTATAAATCAGCATTTCCCCGCAGGATTTATTAGCCTTAAACACGGTGTTTATGCCTCACAGTCAACTGTTGACGGAAAAGTTTATCCGTCGGTTACAAATTTTGGTTGCCATCCCACAATCGGTGGTGACAAGGTGCTTTCCGAAACCTGTCTTTTGGGGTTTGACGGTGACTTGTATAACCGAAAAATCCCCGTTGAAATTCTTGAGTTTATTCGTGAGGAAAAGAAATTCAACGGAAAAGACGAATTAAAAGAGCAAATTGACAAAGACAGTAAATCAGCTATCAAAATTTATGATAGACTATATAAAAAATAATAATTCAGTAACCGCTGAATAAATCGGGGTGCAATTATCAGCGAGATATTTTTTTGGCAGAGCCGTCAAAAAACGCAGGCAATACTTTGTGTATTAACGAGTATTTTGGACGAGCTATGACGGAAAAATAACCGTTGAGAATTGTGACCAAGATTTAAGAAGTGGTTACCTCAAAATGAAAGGGTTGTTTTATTATGACAAATTTCTACAAAGCTTATTGCAGAATCTTCCAAAAGGTTATGTTTATAGCAGAGTGCTTTATGCCTTGGGGTGAGCCATTCAAACTCACAGGCCCCGGTTGCATTCGTCAGCTTCCTAACCTTATTAAGGAAAAAGGACTTAAAAAGGTACTTATCGTAACTGATAAAGGTCTTACTTCTCTTGGTCTTCTCAATTCTCTTTATGAGGAAATGGACAAAGCAGGCGTAGAGTATGTAGTTTATGACGGTACACAGCCTAACCCAACAATTGAGAACATTGAAGAAGCAAAGGATATGTACCTTAACAATGGTTGTCAGGGTATTATCGCATTCGGTGGCGGTTCTCCAATGGACTGTGCAAAAATTGCAGCAGCAAGAGTTGTTAAACCAAATCAGCCGGTTGAAAAAATGCGTGGACTTATGAAAATTCTTCGTCCACTCCCACCTTTCTTCGCAGTCCCCACAACAGCAGGTACAGGTTCAGAATGTACTCTTGCAGCAGTTGTTTCTAACTCAAAAACTCACGAAAAGAATGCTTGCAACGACCCATTCCTTCGTCCGAGATTTGCAGTTTTTGACCCTGAACTTACAGTTGGTCTTCCACCACACATCACATCTACAACAGGTATGGATGCTTTGACACACGCTGTTGAAGCCTATATCGGTAAATCAAATGTTAAGTCAACAACACAGTATGCTGAAAAAGCCACAAAGATGATTTTTGAAAATCTTGAAACAGCATACGCAGACGGAAAAAATATTGAAGCAAGAAATAATATGCTCCTTGCTTCTTACTATGCAGGTATGGCTTTCACTCGTGCTTATGTTGGTTATGTTCACGCAGTTGCTCACAACCTTGGTGGCCAGTATGGTATCCCTCACGGTCTTGCAAATGCCGTTATTCTCCCTGTAATGCTTGAATCTTATGGAGAGGCAGTTTACGAGCCACTTGCTAATCTTGCTGAACTTGTTGGTATCAAGGGTGATTCTGACGAGGAACTTGCAAAGGCATTTATCGCAGAAATCTATGCTATGAACGAAAGAATGAACATTCCAAAGGGCTTTACACAGATTCAGGAAAAAGACATTCCGGTTATCGTAGAACGAGCACTTAAAGAGGGTAACCCACTCTATCCGGTACCTGTAATCTACGGTGAACCTGAAATGACAGCAATCGTTAAGTCATTAATGATTACAGAATAAAAAATATAAAAATGACCTCTCGTAATGAGAGGTCTTATTTTTTGCCTTCCCCTCAAGGGGAAGGCTTATCCGTATCATTTTTATTTGTTTGCAATTTTTGCAATACTTTCTTCAAGCATACTGAGTTTTTCGTTATATTTTGCAAGTTTTTCTCTCTGCTCGTTTACAAGTGCTTCAGGTGCTTTTGCAACGAATTTTTCGTTGTTGAGTTTGCCTGAAACAAATGCGATTTCCTTAAGCACACCTGCTTTTTCTTTCTGGAGTCTTTCAAGCTCTGCTTTGAAATCAACAAGCTCGTCCATTGGGATAAAGAGTCTTGCGTCTTCTGTGATAATTGCAACTGCCTCATCATTTTCATAACCCTTAACGAGTTCCACCTCACTTGCAGATGCGAGTCTTACAAAGAAGTTTGCACCCTCGGAGAATGTCTTTTCATAAGCAGTTTCAATGAAAATCTTTGCTTTCTTTGATGGCGGAACATTCATTTCTGCACGACGGTTACGAACAGCCTTAATTGCAGTCATAACTCTTTCCATTTCATTTTCGTCAGCCTTGAATGAAAGTTCATCAGTAAATACAGGCCACTCTGAAATCATAATTGAGTCACCATCGTGTGGAAGTGTCTGCCAGATTTCTTCTGTAATGAATGGCATAAACGGATGTAAGAGTTTGAGTGTGTTTGACATTACATAAACGAGAACTGCTTTAACTGTTGCCTTTGCAGTTGCACACTCACCGTTAAGACGGATTTTTGCGATTTCGATATACCAGTCGCAGAATACATCCCAGATAAAGTCATAGAGTTTCTGTACAGCAAGACCTAATTCAAACTTTTCAAGTGAATCTGTAACATCTTTTACAAGGTCATTGTATTTTGACAAAATCCATTTATCTTCAATTGCAAGATTCTTTGGAACATAAGGTGCATATTCGTTTTCATCAAGGTTCATAAGGATGAAACGGGCAGCATTCCAAATCTTGTTAGCAAAGTTACGACTTGCTTCAACCTTTTCGTCAGAGAAACGCATATCATTTCCCGGGCTGTTACCCGTTGCAAGAGTAAATCTCAAAGCATCTGCACCGTACTGGTCGATAATTTCAAGTGGGTCGATACCGTTACCCAATGATTTTGACATCTTTCTGCCCTGAGCATCACGAACAAGACCGTGAATAAGAACGGTGTCGAATGGAACCTGACCGGTATATTCAAGAGCAGAGAAAATCATACGGGATACCCAGAAACCGATAATATCGTAGCC
>JAZSBY010000059.1:0-6369 GCA_045602655.1 Candidatus Fimenecus sp.
CTCTGTATCCCATACGGTGTTCTCGCATATCCATTATAACAGATATTTTGAATTCTGTACTATACTTTTGTTGTTTTGTTCCTTTTTTTGACATAAAAATATGCACCTCCAAAAGTGTCTAACTTTTGGGGTGCATATCAATTCTGGGGTATTTTTTCTACTTATGATAATTTTATTTATTCCAATTTTTAAGGCGTTCATTTGCAAGCCAAGCTGCACCAAGCATACCTGCTTTATTGCCGAGCTGTGCTTTTTCAATTCTTACATGCTTATAATTATCCTCAAGCTGTGCATCAACCTTTGCACGAATGTCACGGATAAGCATTTCCTCTGACATAATACCGCCACCAAGCACGATAAGACTTGGATTGAAGATATAGCAAAGACTGCGAAGTCCTAATGCAATTTCGTCCTCCCAATTATCAATTTCTTCCTTGATAACAGGGTTTGCAAGGTTTTCAGGCTCAAAAATCTCTCTGCCATTCATTGGCTTACCCATACGCTCTGAAACCGATGTTGTGAAAACTCGACAAGCTGCATAAGCCTCATAGCAACCTATTCTGCCACAAGTACAAAGTCTGCCGTCCTTATGAGTTGCCATGTGTCCGAATTCGCCACCTGCATATTTTGAGCCACGGTAAACATCACCGTTGATGTAAATACATCCGCCAACACCTGTACCGTAGGTAAGACAAAGGAAATCGCTCATACCTTTTGCTGCACCGAAATGTGCCTCACCGATTGCTGCACAGTTAACATCATTATCAACTGCAACGGGAACTTTAAATTGCGGTTCAAACTCATTACGGAGATTTGTGTGATTATAATTAGGGATATTGCCGACTCCGTCATTGATTTCACTTGTTTCAAAGTTTATCTGACCTGCAGTTGAAATACCGATTGCATCATACTGACCTTCATACTCCTTCAGTTTTGCTTCCATAGCGCGCAACACCATATTGTCAGTATCTTTATATGTGTTTGTTGGGATTTCCTCTGAAAAAAGAACATTAAAATTCTCGTCAACAAGACCGAATTTAATCGCTGTTCCGCCAACATCAAAAGCAATAATTTTCATATTTATTTTCTCCTTGTAAATTACAGTATTTGTACTTTATGTATAATCAAACTAATTATATAGCATTTTTTCATCTTTTACAATATGAATTCAAAAAATAGTTGTTGAAAAAACTGAATAATAATGTTAAACTTTTTGATAATCGTAGGAGGTGTACAATGAATAGTTTTACTAAAAAAATCATCAGTATAATGTTAGTGGTTCTCCTTGTAATAACAGCTGCTCCAACTGCTTATGCTTTTGAAGAGCCTGAGGCAGGATATTCCCCTTCAGAAGAGGATACTGTCAACACAACGGATGACCTCATAATAACGGAGGATACAGAACCTTCAGTTGAAGACACAACAACAGAAGAAGAGCCTGAAACTGAACCTGAGGCAGGTGCTTCCGGTGAACAGAATGAAAATGAGATTGTTGCCCTTCTTTCAGTTGTTACAAGAGTCAAGGGTATAGGACACGCCTGGATTTATATTGAAAATGTTTCAGACAGAAACCTTCAGGTTGGTCATTACAGTCTTCCTCCAAATGAAGGTGTTTCCGTAGGACTTTTCTCATTTACCTGTGCAGACGGAATCGGCATTTACTATAATGTTGAAGCCTACTGTTGTAATGTTCACGGTGGAGACGGACTTGTTTCAATTACAACTGACCTTGACATGAATGAAATGGAAAAGCTCAGCAAAAACTTAAGAAATTACCTTAATCATTGGGACCCGTTCTTTAACTGTATGTATTTTGCATTTTCAATGTGGAATTCAGTTTCAGGGAAAAAGCTTGTCCCACTTGTAATTCCTGCACTTGGTCAGATGCAGTTGCGTATACACGGCGGAAAAGCAGATAACCTTAAAATGTTCTGTCCGCCACCTGAACGGGTTTACAGACTTCGTGGCAGAGGTTCAAACGCAAAGCTCGTTCCTGTCAGTGCTGCCTCAATTGACCAGACTATTGGCGGATAATTACTCCCATACACAAAACACCTTGACGAAAATCAAGGTGTTTTTTTGTACAATTTGTTAAATTTGAAAATTACTCTTGTATATTTTATTAAAATAGTATAGAATATATCCGTTAATGTAGAGAAGTGTGTTTTTAATTTCATATTTCTTTATTCTACAATTTAAAAAAGTTCGAAAAGGTGGTTTTTCCCGTGGAAAACAACAAAAAATCTCAGGCAGAGCTCTACCGTGAGGAACGAAAAGAGCGTCTTGCAAAGGCTGCTGAAAAAAATGCAAAAAAAGCACCTAAAACAATGAAGGCAAAGAGGCTTGCAACTAAAATTATTGCCATAGTGCTTGCTGTTGTTGTTGGCCTTGGTGCAATTTACGGTGTTCTCAGTTTCTTTGATGTTCCTGAAAAGGTAATCAAGGTTTCAATTGACAATGCTGATGGTTCAAAAACATACAAATTCAATGCAGGTGAATATAATTACTATTATTTCACCACATGGATTAACTTCTATGAACAGGCAATGCAGTACGAGCAGTATATGGGTGCCGGTGCCGGTCTTATGTACACAGGTTTTGACTACACAAAGGCTCCTGCTGACCAGGAATTCACAAAAGAAACAGCTGAAATGTTAGGCGTTACAATGGAGGACCTTGGCAATCCGAAAGACCCAACATGGGCTGACGCAATTAAATATGCTGCTGTTAACAGCATTATCTCAACAAAATATGGTGCTGAAATGGCAAGAGAAGCAGGCATCACACTTACTGAAGAAGAAAAGACTTCTCTTGAGGGCAATATAAGTCAACTCCAGAAAACTGCTGAAGAAGCTGATTACAGTATTAACAGATGGCTCCGTGCACAGTATGGTAAGGGTGTTACAGAAAAGGTTATCCGTCAGGTTATTGAAGATAATTATCTCTCAACAGCTTACTTTAAGTCTGTAGAAGAAAAAATTACTGCAGGCGTTACAGATGCTGATGTAAATGCTGAATATGAAAAGAATAAGGATGATTTTGACCTTGTTGATGTAAGAATTTACACATTCAAAACAACAATCAAAGAGGACGAGCATAAAGACCTTTCTGAGGAAGAACATGATAAGCTTCATGAGGCAGAATACGCAAAGACAAAGAAACTTGCTGATGACTTCCTTGCAAAGGTAACTGATGAGGCATCTTTCATTGCTGCTGCTAAATCTGCAATCTTAACAGAAGATAACAAGAGCACAAAGGATGCTGACAAGGAAACATTGATTGAGAAAGCAACAAAGGCTTCACTTACAGCTACTTCAGAAGATGCTGCAAACTGGGTTTATGATGATGCTCGTAAGGTTGGCGATGTAACTGTTGTGGGTAAAGACGGTACATACCATGTGGTTATGATTAAAGCGCTTCCATACAAGGATGTATCTAATGTTTCTGCTGATGTAAGACATATTCTCATCAAGTTCCCAACAGATGAGAAAGGCAAAGTAACAATTAAGGATGAAGAAAAGCCAACTTACAAGCAGAAGGCTCAGACCGTTCTTGACGAATTCCTCAAGAATCCTACAGAAGAAAACTTCATTGAGCTTACAAAGAAGCATACAGGCGATGTTGACAAGGACGGAAAACCTAACTACGACGGTCTTTATAAGAATGTTGCCAACGACGGTCAATATGTTCAGACCTTCACAGATTGGTCCATTGACGCAAGCCGTAAGCCGGGTGACACAGGCATTGTAGAAACTGAATATGGCTATCATATTATGTACTTTGTAAAGTCAAATGGCTCTGTTAAATGGCATAACGATGTTAAGACAAAGATTGTATCTGAAAAGTACAATGCACAACTTGAAGAAGCTATTGAAAGTCAGACAGCAAATGTTAAATACAACACTTTCCTTCTTAATCATATGACTAAGCAAATTGGAAAGTCAATTAACAAACTTCTTCTTGCAAACAGATAATGTTAATTTTAAATGCCTTACCGGGAAAATCCGGTAAGGCATTATTTTTTGCTTTATTTTTTCTTTTTCAAAATCGAACACACCGTCCATACGGTTGCAACTGCACCTGCTATGGGCAAAACATATTTTTTTGCTATAAGCTTAACCGAGTCAACACTTGTCGGTGCATAAGTGTAAAATCCGTGCTTGACTTTATTTGTAATTTTAAAATCCTCAAGGTCTTCAACTGTCAATGTGGTTGTTTCAAAATCAGCAGGATTGCTCTCTGAAAAATCAAAAAGTCTTACTCCCCTTTTTCTGCCAGGACCATAAACATTGAACCCACTGCCTTGAGTGTATCCCATTTTCATTCCCTTATATTCACCCACAAAGGAATTGTTATGGTCGTGGCCAAAGAACATTGCAATTACATCGCCTTTTTCGTTCATCACTTCAAACTGCCCACCGTTTTTGTTTGGTACACTTGGGGTTTCACCGATAAATGTACGGCTGTCAACTTTTACTCTTTCGGGATTAACTGCAAAGAATTTACCTTCCCACTGACGGAACCCCCTTGCACTATTTGGAGTACCCGCCGGCACCTCCATAAGCAACTCATATATTTCCTCAACAGGAATGTGCTGAAACACAATTGATGGAACATAGTCCCCATTTTCCTCTTTAAGCCTGTCCCTTGTGTTTTTATACCATTCAAGCTGATTTTCGTGAACATGGTCACAAGTACCGTCAAGAGTTGCTGTAAGGCTATCTACAAGATAAACATTAAGTTTTGTTTTTCCGTCCTCACCCTTAATCTCAAGGTTATGGTTGCAATAACCGTCAATTTTGTCATCCGCATTATATGCTACACAATTTGAATGGGTTTTATATATCTCAAACTGCTCCTTCTTGGATATTGAAAATGCCTGGTCATCGTGATTACCGAAAACAAAGGTAAAAGGTATTCCTGTTTCATCAAGTGGAGTCAAAAGCTTATTCAAACACTCTGTGACCTTCTTTTTATTGTCACCACCCATTAAATAAAAACCATATCCCTTAATCTGGTCACCTGTAAAAACAACAAGGTCGGGCTTTGATTTTTTTAGTGCCTCGCGGATAAAACGGACCGTATCATCGGATGTGTTCTGTGTATCCTGAACATCCGCAATCTGCATTATTCTGAATTTGCCGTTATTAAACTTAAGTTCCATAGTGTATCACCTCGTATACATTATTTTATCATAACAGGGACTAAATAACAACACAAATAATTCGACAAACTATATTTGCGTTTTACACAAAAAAGGGGATGTAAAAAACTTCCATTTTTTACATCCCATATTCTGTTATTTATTAGTCAAGTGGTTTCATTGTTGGGAAGAGGATAACATCACGGATTGCCTGACTGTCTGTTAAAAGCATTGTCATACGGTCAATACCGAAACCGATACCACCTGTTGGTGGCATGCCCAGTTCAAGAGCATAGAGGAAGTCCTCGTCAGTTGTGTTTGCCTCCTCGTCACCGAGAGCTAAAAGTTCTTCCTGAGCCTTAAAGCGTTCTCTCTGGTCGATTGGATCATTAAGCTCTGAATAAGCATTTGCCATTTCCCAACCATTCATGAAGAACTCAAAGCGTTCAACATAGTTAGGGTCCTCAGGCTTTTTCTTTGTAAGCGGAGAAATCTCAATTGGGTGGTCCATAACAAATGTTGGCTGAACAAGATGTTCTTCAACAAATTCTTCAAAGAAAAGATTGAGAATATCACCCTTTTTATGATGCTTTTCAAACTCAATATGATGCTCTTTTGCTACTGCATGAGCTTCTTCTGTTGAGTTGATTTCGTTAAAGTCAACGCCTGAATATTTTTTAACTGCATCAAGCATTGTGATTCTCTCAAATGGCTTACCCAAATCCATTTCGATACCATTGAAAACGATTTTTGTTGTGCCGAGAACCTCTTGTGCAACATAACGGTAAAGATTTTCTGTTAAATCCATCATACCGTGGTAGTCAGTATATGCTTGATAGAGTTCCATAAGTGTAAATTCGGGATTATGACGAGTGTCAAGACCTTCGTTACGGAAAACACGACCGATTTCGTAAACTCTTTCCATACCGCCAACGATGAGTCGCTTTAAGTAAAGTTCAAGAGAAATACGGAGTTTGATGTCTGTGTCAAGAGCATTGAAATGTGTTTCAAATGGTCTTGCTGCTGCACCACCTGCATTGTAAACAAGCATTGGTGTTTCAACTTCCATAAAGCCTTCACCGTCAAGGTATCTGCGAACTGCACTGATAATCTTTGAACGGTTAATGAGAGTCTGTTTTGACTCTTGATTCATAATAAGGTCGATATATCTCTGACGATATCTCATATCAGTATTTGTAAGGCCATGGAACTTTTCAGGAAGAATC
>JAZSBY010000060.1:0-11966 GCA_045602655.1 Candidatus Fimenecus sp.
ATTCATTTCAACTGTATTGTATTGGCAATTCTCTGCAAATTCCTGCAATTTAAGAGTTCTTTCTTCAACTATTGGATGACGCTTAATAGCATTACCCGGCATCATAATGTATTTTGCAGGGTTCTTTTCGTATTCCTTTAATGTTGCAGGAATCTTTTCACCTGTTTCAACAATTGACTGACTGTGTGCAATTCTTGTGCACATACGAAGAAGCACCGGTGTATCAAACTTTTCTGACAACTCAAAAGCATTTTTTGCATAAGTATATGCTTCCATTGAGTCAGCAGGCTCAAGCATCGGCACTTTTGAAGCCATAGCATAGTGTCGTGAATCCTGCTCATTCTGTGATGAATGCATAGCGGGGTCATCGGCAACACAGATTACAAGACCACCGTTAACACCCGTATATGAAAGTGTGAAAAGCGGGTCTGCAGCAACATTAAGACCAACATGTTTCATAGCACAAGCAGAACGAGCACCTGCAAGGCTTGAGCCAAAGGCAACCTCACAAGCAACCTTTTCATTTGGTGCCCATTCGCTATGTATATCATCAAATTTGCTTAAAAACTCAGTAATTTCAGTTGACGGTGTACCCGGATAACTTGAAACAACACCCAAACCGCCATCGTGCAATCCTTCTGCAACCGCCTGATTACCTATCATCAATTTTTTCATATCCAAAATCTCTTTTCTGTATGTAATTATGATTTATTCTGCGAATCAACAAGACCTTCGGCACCGTATATTTTACGAAGCTTTGGTTTTTCGATTTTACCTGTCGGATTTCTTGGTACATCTGCAAAAATAATCTTACGAGGTCTTTTGTATCGTGGTAAATTCATACAGAATTCGTTGATTTCTTCTTCTGTACAAGTCATACCCTTTTTAATTTCAATAATCGCAGTTGCAATTTCACCAAGTCGCTTATCAGGAAGACCGATAACTGCAACATCCTTGATTTTTTCATAACCTGCAAGGAAATTTTCTATCTGTACGGGATAAAGGTTTTCACCACCTGAGATAATAACATCCTTTTTACGGTCAACAAGGTAGATAAAGCCATCTTCATCAAGCATAGCCATATCACCTGTTAAAAGCCAACCGTCCTTAAGAGTTGCGTTAGTTGCTTCCTCATCACGGTAGTAGCAGGTCATAACACCGGGACCTTTAAGGCAGAGTTCACCAACATCACCCTGTGGTACTTCGTTTCCGTCAGGGTCAATAATCTTTGTCTGCCAACCGTAACCGGGAACACCGATTGCACCAACCTTATGCACATTCTCAACACCCAAATGAACGGCACCCGGGCCGATTGACTCTGAAAGTCCGTAGTTTGTGTCATACTGCTGATTCGGAAAATATTCAAGCCAACGCTTGATAAGACTCTGGGGAACAGGCTGTGCACCTATGTGCATAAGCCTCCAGTTTGAGAAATCAAATTCATTCAAGTCAATCTCGCCACTGTCAATGGCATTGAGAATATCCTGTGCCCTCGGCACAAGAAGCCATACGATTGTGCATTTCTCATCACTTGCAACTTTAAGAATATTTCTTGACTGTGTGCCTTTAAGAATAATTGCTTTTGAACCACTTAAAAGACTACCGAACCAGTGCATTTTCGCACCTGTGTGATAAAGTGGCGGAATACATAGGAAACAGTCATTTTTCTGCTGATTATGGTGTGCCTGTTCACAACGGCAAGAGTGAATAAGGCTTTCGTGATTATGTAAAATAGCCTTTGGAAAACCTGTTGTACCCGATGAGAAATAAATTGCAGCATCGTCGGATTCCTCAAGCCAACATCCGTGAAAACTGCTTGAACATTCAGAAACGAGTTCGTTATAGTCGTGTGCAAATGCAGGACAACTTCCGCCAAAATAAATAAGTTTGCATTTTTTACTGATTTTATCTGCAACTGCCTCAACACGACCAACAAATTCGTTGCCGAAAACAAGGACATCTGCCTCTGCCAAATCAAGACAGTATTCGATTTCATCAGATGAATAACGGAAATTGAGCGGTACTACCAAAGCACCTGTCTTTAATATACCAAAGTATATGGGCAACCAGTCAATGCAATTCATTAAAAGAATTGCAACCTTGTTGCCTTTTCCGATTCCGTTCTGTGTAAGCATATTCGCAAAACGGTTTGCTTTTTCCTCAAAGACGCCCCAAGTGATTTCTCTTCTGTATGGTCGTCTTGCACCCGGCTCAACAAGTTCAAATTCACTCCAGGTGATTCGTCGTGTTTCCGGTTGTTCGGGATTGATTTCCACCAATGCCACATCATTGGGAAATTCACGAGCATTTTTTTCAAGTAAGTGTACGATTGTCATAATGTGTTCTCCAAAAATTACAATATTTTGATATTTTACTTTAAATTCCGTGAAAAATCAATAGAATTTAACAAAAAGAAATTTTTGTAAATTTCCTCTTGACATATCTGCTTTAAAGTGCTAAACTTTAAATCGTTAAAGCAAATATACCACATTATCTCTTGTTTGTCAAGAATAAAATTGAAAAGTAAAGGAGTGATTTCAATGACAACAACAATGATGATTAGTATACCAATGCTTATATGTTTCTTCGCACTTATGATAGGTGTCGGTTTCTATTGCAGAAAAAATGCAACTGATGTTAACGGGTTTGTGTTAGGTGGTCGTGCAGTCGGCCCTTGGCTTACTTCATTTGCCTTCGGCACATCATACTTTTCTGCGGTTATCTTTGTTGGTTACGCAGGTCAGTTTGGCTGGAATTTCGGTCTTGCCTCTACTTGGATTGGTCTTGGTAACGCATTCATAGGCTCGCTTCTTGCGTGGAGTGTTCTTGGAAGAAGAACAAGGGTTATGACTCAACATCTTGACTCAAAAACAATGCCTGATTTCTTTGAAAAAAGATATGACTCAAAGACACTCAAAATCGTTGCATCCATAATTGTTTTTATCTTCCTTATCCCCTACACAGCATCTCTTTACAACGGACTTTCTTCCCTTTTTAATAATGTATTTGAAATTCCCTATGCTGCAATTGTAATCGTAATGGCAGTGCTTACGGGTATCTATGTAATCTTCGGCGGATATATGGCGACAGCAATTAACGATTTCATTCAAGGTATTATTATGCTTGTGGGAATTGTGGCAGTAATCATAGCAGTTCTTATGAAGAACGGTGGTTTTACTCAGGCTGTTGCAAGTCTTACAACTGAGGCAGGGGCAGAATTCACCTCCATGTTCGGACCAAACCCCATTTTCCTTTTCTTTGTAGTTATGCTTACCTCCCTGGGCACCTGGGGACTTCCGCAGATGGTTGGTAAATTCTACTCAATCAAGGACGAAGGTTCAATCAAAAAAGGTACTGTTATATCCACTCTTTTTGCAATTATCGTTGCAGGTGGTTGCTATTTCCTTGGCGGTTTTGGTCGTCTTTACAAGGAAGAAATGATTGCAAGTGGCTTTATTTCTGACAAAGGTGCAGTTATGTTTGACAAGGTTGTTCCCACAATTCTTTCGGATTTGGCACCTGTAATTGTAGCTCTCGTAATTGTACTGGTGCTTTCTGCATCAATGTCAACTCTTTCCTCCCTTGTGCTTACATCTTCTTCAACACTTACACTAGATGTTATTAAGCCAAGGCTTGAAAAGAAACAAAAGGTTGACGATAAAAAGAGCATTTTCATTCTTCGTGTATTCATTGTTTTCTTCATCGCAATTTCTGCAGTTATCGCAATTCTCAAGGATACTATCTGGGCAGACTCAGTATTTATTGCACAGATGATGGGTGTTTCGTGGGGTGCTCTGGCAGGTGCTTTCCTTGCCCCGTTCCTATACGGCTTATACTGGAAAAAGACCACAAAGGCTTCGGTTGTAGCAAACTTCATTTTCGGCACGGGTCTTGAAATTGTACAGTTACTTATAAGCATTGGGCTCTTTAAACCGTCAACACCGATTTTAAGCTTTGTTTTCACAAATTCACTTTACTCAGGTGTTTTTGCTATGGTTGGCGGACTTGTTTTAGTGCCAATCGTAAGTTTACTCACACAGAAAACCCTGCCAAATAATGTGGATGAGAAATTCAGTTGTTACGACAAAACAGTAACTACATCTGTTACAACTTCATTAGGATAAAAATTGACCACCTGAAATGAGTTAATCACTTATCAGGTGGTCGTTTTTTGTGTAATTATAGCTTGTGGATAATGCCGCCCTGTCAGCTGTTTGCCTGTCCCGTATATGCCTGAACAAGCACTCTCAACTGTTCCACCGTATCAAATTTTGCTCCCGACTCCACAATGGCTGACCTTATGGAAATTGGCAGAGCATCAAAATAGGCTTTTGTTTCTAAGTCCATATTATTCATAAAAAATCACCTCGGTAATATTTTACCAAGGTGATTTTAGTTTATACATTATAAAACTTTGGAGAGGAAATCTTTAAGTCTGTCATTCTGCGGATTTTCAAAGAAATCTTTCGGATTGTTTTCTTCAATAATTTTACCGCCGTCCATAAAGATAACACGAGTTCCAACCTCACGGGCAAAGCCCATTTCGTGAGTAACAACAACCATTGTCATACCTGCACGAGCAAGGTCTTTCATAACATCAAGAACCTCACCAACCATTTCGGGGTCAAGTGCTGATGTGGGCTCGTCAAAGAGCATTACTTCAGGCTCCATACAAAGAGCACGGACAATGGCAACACGCTGTTTTTGTCCGCCTGAAAGCTGACTCGGGTAAGCATCCGCTCTATCTCTGAGTCCAACTCTTTCAAGTAGTGTAAGAGCGTTTTTTTCTGCCTCCTCCTTACCCTTTTTAAGGAGTGTCATAGGTGCCTTTGTCATATTCTTAAGCACATTCATATTGGGAAAAAGATTAAAGTGTTGGAACACCATACCCATTCTCTGTCGATGAGTATTGATATTTGTCTTTCTATCTGTAATATCAACACCATCAAAATAAATCTTACCATCCGTTGGAATCTCAAGAAGGTTGAGTGAACGCAAGAAAGTTGATTTGCCTGAACCTGATGGTCCGACAATAACTACTACTTCACCCTTTTTGATTTCGCAGTCAACTCCGTCAAGAGCCTTGACAACTCCTCCTGTGTAATGCTTTTTGAGATTTTCTACTTTAATAAGCACATTATCTGTCACTCTTACGCAACCTCCTTTCGAGAATGCCTACAAGCCAAGAAAGAATCATAACCATTATAAGATATATAAGGGCAACTGTAATAAGAGGAATGAAATAGATAAATGTTCTGCCTGCAATAACATTACCTGCCTTTGTAAGGTCGATAACACCAACATAACCTGCAACGGATGTTTCTTTTAAAAGTGCAATGAACTCGTTACAGAGTGTTGGAAGAACAGCCTTGAACATCTGCGGAATAATAATGAATCTCATTGTCTGGGAATAGTTGAACCCAAGACTGCGTCCTGCTTCAAACTGTCCTTGGTCAATGGACATAATTCCTGCACGGAAAATTTCGGCAACATAAGCACCGGAATTAAAACCGAAGGCGATAATACCAACCATTACGCCGTCATCAGAAGATGCAAAAATTACAAAGTAAGCAATCATAAGCTGAACAACAACAGGTGTTCCTCTTACAACAGTAAGATAAATCTTACAAATGCCGTTGAGAAATGCAAGAATATAATATCCGATTCCTCCACGCAATTTCATTGATTCTTTGTTTTTATCAAAGGAAGTACGAATTGCGGCAATAATAATACCGATAATCACACCGATAACCAAGGCACCGGCTGTAATCTTCAATGTATTAAGCAAACCGTTTACAAGTTGCATATATCGGTCTTTTTCAAAGAATACAAATTGAATGTCCTCAATTAAATCTGTAAGCCAAGCCACTAAACTCACTTCTCCTTTCTTACGCAAAAATTAGGGCGGAGTTTAAGCCGCCCTAAATTGAATTGTTAATTTAAATTATTCAGCAGAAATGTATTTGTCTACAACCTTCTTAACTGAACCATCAGCGATGAGTTCCTTAAGTGCTGCGTTAACTTTTTCCTGAAGTTCTGTGTTTTCTTTTGCGAAGCAGATAGCATAATCTTCAACTGCATATTCTGTTTCAAGAATCTTAAGACCTTCGTTTGCTGCTACGTAAGATTTTGCAGGCTCGTTGTCGATGATTACGCAATCAACTTTGCCGTTCTTAAGAGCTTCAACTGCAAGAGCACCGTTTTCATATTTAACAACATTTTCTTCGCCAAATTCATCAGATGCATAGATATCACCTGTTGTTGATGTCTGAACACCAATCTTCTTACCTGCGATATCATCAAGAGAAGCGATTGCACCGCCATCTTTGACGATAACAACCTGAACACCTGTTGCATAAGAATCTGAGAAGTTTACATCCTTAAGTCTATCCTCTGTAACTGTCATACCGGCCATACCCATATCGTATTTGCCAGCCTGAACACCGGGAATGATTGAATCAAAAGCAACATCTTCGATTTTAAGTTCCATACCGAGTTTATCAGCGATAAGCTGTGCTACTTCAGCATCAATACCAACAATTTTGTCGCCTTCATAATATTCGTATGGAGGGAATTCAGCATATGCTGTCTTTATGACAACTGTGGGTACTGGTTTTCGGTCATCCTTACCGCCACAAGCTGCAAAGCAACCGATAACGATTACAAGAGCGAGAACGATTGAAAGAATTTTAACTGATTTTTTCATTTCAAATTACCCCTTATGTAATAATTTTTAAATTTATACTAAATAATATATCCCATTTTTTAAAAAAGTCAAGTGTTTATGCAAAAGTTTCAGTTAAAAACCGTCTTTAATGCATTTTTATACATAAATCATAGGAATATACATATTTTTATACATAAATATATAAACTGCAAGACATTCTGTCTAAAACCATATAAAACAAGGGGCTCTACAGGATAAAGCCTGTAAGAACCCCTTAAATTTACTCGAAAGTATTATTCTACATTTTGTTTTTCAAAAGGCTTTGCCAATTCTTGCTCTTCCTTCTTACCGATATTGTAAATGAATGACATCGATAAGAATGCGATAAGTGACCCTGCTGCAAGGACTATGAAATAAAGATTTTTAACTTTTTCACCGAATCCTGCTGCCTGAACAGCGTTTTCACCCTCAACGAAGCCAATTGCAATAAGTCCCCAAGAAACAACTGCCTGACCGATACCCTGAGCAAGCTTACGGAAGAATGAATAGAGAGCATAAAGTGAACCTTCCTCACTCTTACCTGTTTTTCTGTAGCTCACCTCAATACAGTCAGCAACAATTGCCCATACTGAAATCTGGAACACAGCATTACCGATATTAAGACCCATAAGGCAGATGATGTAAAGAATCATACCTGTTCCGTTGGGAGTCATAGGTACAAATAATGAAACAAGTCCTGATATTGCACCAACAAGCATACAGCTTACAATAACCTTTTTCTTACCGAATTTTGCGGTAATCTTTCCTACAACAGCCATAAAGATAACCATAGGAGCATAAGAGCCTATCATTGCAATACCAACTTTTCCTGTATCCTGGAAGAAATACTGGAAAACCATATTGTTAAGTGCCATTGTTGAGTTGAAGAGTGCAACTGAAGCAACTGAAGCAATAGTAGCACCAACTATAGCTCTGTTTGTGAAGAATGATTTAAATGCTGAGAAGAAAGCAGTCACAGCATTCTTATTGTCCGTGCTTTCCTCACGCTGTACTCGTTCCTTAACAAGTTTTGTTGTTCCCCAGAGAGTTGCAAAGGCAACAACTGACATTACAAGTGCAACAGGAAGAAGTGTTCCGCCTTTAAGAACTTCTTCAGTAAGTCCTGTTACAGGATTTTCAACCTTATCATATACGATATTGGGAAGGACAATCATAATAACTATTGCAGGTAAAGCAGCACCTACACTACGGAAGGTAGAAAGAGAAACCTTTTCCTGCGGGTCGCTTGTAATAACACTGTGGAGTGAGCCATAAGGCACATTAACCATAGTATAAGCAATTGACCATAAGCAGTATGAGATAAGACACCAAGCATATTTACCTGCATAAGGTAATGATGTAACAGGTGCAAAAATCATTACATTAAACACAACGAGGATTAAGCCACCTGCGATAATCCAAGGCATATACTTACTCTTTTTACCAATTCTTTTTGTATCAACAAGGTTACCGATAACAACATCATTGACGGCATCAAATATTTTTGAAATAAGAATGATTACAGCATAGTCCGCTGCCTTGATACCTATGTACTGCAAATAAAAAAGTTGCATAAAGGTTGAAACGAGCTGAAATGAAAATCCGCAACCCATATCACCCATTGCATAGCCTATTTTGTCCTGCCAACCAAATGGTCGGATATTCTGTTCTGTCACCATAACACATTCTTTCTTCTTTGTATTAGCACATCGCTGATACTATTCTAACTTAATAACGAATTTTTTTCAAGTATTGTTTAAAAAAAGAACGGTGGTGGATTTTGCCATCACCGTTCCAAAAATATTAAAACCGATTATTCTGCGATTTCTGCTTTTGCCTTAGCGTGTCTTTCTGCAAGTTCTTCCTGCATCTTAGCAAGTGTTTTCTTATCGAGGTTATATACAAGACCAAGACCAATAAACTGGAATACACCTGCAACAAGGTAAAGAACAGCAACAAGCATACGAATATCACAAGCTACTTCCCAGCTAAGCAAATTAACATCAATTGCTGTGAAGTTACCGTTAGCATCAGGAGCACTGTTATTTACATAGCCCATAGTACCCATAATTGCAACTGCAACTGCAGGTCCTAAGCCCTGAGCAAGTTTTCTGAAGAATGAGTGGAGTGAATATACAGTACCTTCTTCACGAGTACCTGTTTTCCACTCGTTGTAGTCAATAGCGTCACCCATCATAGCCCAAGAAACTGTTGAGTAAATACCAAGACCCAATGCACAGATAAGCTGACCTACAATGTAAATAATCAAGTCAAGCTTTGTATTTTCTTCCGTAACAGGAATAATTCCGAGTGGTGCAAGCAAGAGAATAGCTGCACCGACAATGTAGCAGATTGAACCGATTGCTGAAAGTTCCTTTTTACCGTACTTTTTAACCATCTTACGAGCAAGTGGAGTGAAAAGCACAATAGGAATCATTGCAAACATTGAAACAAGACCTGAAATCTTTGTGTTGTCAAAATAAATCTGGAATGTAACTGTAACAGCTGTTGAAGCACCCTGCATACCGATAAACATACCCATAGCAGCAAGTGTAGCACCAACTGCAGGTCTGTTTTTCATAAAGTTGCCCATTGCCTTGAAAACATTGAATTTAGGCTGGTCTTCATTACACTGCACCTCAGTATCAACACGGATTTCAGTGTTCTTAATCATAACCTGGAAGCAGATAAAACCAACGATACCCATAACGAAAGCCATTATGAATACACGAGTTCCGTTAAGTGATTCATCTTCATTATAAATAATAAACGGGAACACTACCATCGGTACCATATTACCAAGCATACCACCGATTGAACGCCAAGCAGAAAGAGAAGCTCTGTCAGCATCGTCGGATGAAATGAGTGATAAAAGTGAGCCGTAAGGAACATTTGCTACTGTATAGAATGCATCCCAAAGGACATAACCGCCAATGAAAATTGCAATCTTTGCAACGAGAGGAGCTTTTGTTGCAGGAATAAAACAACAAGCACCACCAATAATAAGTCCGATTGAACCTACAAAAATGTACTGTAAAAACTTATTTCTCTTGTACTTATGTTTATCAGCGTCAATAATCGAACCGATAAGCGGGTCGTTAATTGCATCCCATACCTGAACTACGATAAGAAGAAGCGAGTACCATGTACTGAGCCCCATAACCTGTGTCCAGAAAAGTGCCATTGTGCCTTTAAGTGCAAATGACATATTACAACCCAGGTCGCCCATCATATAAGCCACTGAGTCACGCATACCAAACTTGCGGTAGCCGTTAGCATCGAGTTTTTTCTCTTTTGCCATTCTAATTTTCCCCCTTAGAAAACTTTCATAATCAAAATCAAGTACACAAATACCCAATTTCCGTTATGAATTTATTGTACATTAAAACAGAATTTTTCTGTTAGTAAACTTTTTGCTTTTTTATGTACTATTTTTTGGTTTCACTTGATTTTTACCAAAATTTGTACCATAATATAATAAAAACTGTAGAAAATATACATTGGACGGTGTTTTTATGCTTTACGAAAGGGAACTTGATTTTTTTCGTAAAATTCTAAACAATTACAGAATCAATTCGTGTCTTATCAAGGACTACGATACATCCTATCGCGAGGCGGACAGAGGTTTGCGTGATTATTTAGGTATGCAGGATGATTACAATCAGCTTTTCTGCACCCCACACGAAACTATAAAGGAAAACGGGATTTATAAAATCACGGACAGTTTCTACTGCAATTATATTTTTATAATTCTGCCCGATTCCTCTGCTACATTTATTGCAGGTCCGTATATTGATGTTGATTTAAGTCAAAAAATGATTATGGAGATGGCGGAAAAGAACTCCATTCCCTCAAATATAATTTCACAAATTCAAAAGTATTACACAAGCATTCCCGTCTATACGGATAAAGATACTATTCTGTCCCTCTTTAACACCTTGGGTGAATTACTGTGGGGAAGTGCGGAGAACTTTACCTTCCAGTCTATCAGTATGATTTATCGCAATCAGTATTTTCCGCAGATAGTAAAAAACCTTGAAGCCAAAACCGACGACGCACTCCTTGCAATGCAAATGCTTGAACGAAGATATGAGGGTGAAAACAAACTGCTTCAGGCAGTAAGTCAGGGAATGACTCACCAAGCAGAGCAAATCCTTTCAAAATCCTCTGCACTTATGCTTGAAATGAGAGTAAGCGACCCTGTGCGGAATATTAAGAATTACAGTATTATTGTAAATACTCTTCTTCGCAAAGCTGCGGAGCAAGGTGGTGTTCATCCCCTTTATATTGACGGTGTTTCAACAGATTTTGCAAAGAGAATTGAATGTATCAAATCTGTTGAGGAAGGGATTTTGATGCATCACGAGATGATAGACAAATACTGTACCCTCGTCAAAAATCACTCTATGAAAAAACATCCTCCCCTTGTGCAAAAGGTTATTGCTCTCGTTGATTTTGATATTACTGCCGATTTAACCCTTAGTCGTCAGGCAGAAATACTTAATGTAAATGCAAGTTATCTTTCAACACTCTTTAAAAAGGAAATGGGAATGACTCTGACTGAATATGTCACTAAAAAGAGAGTTGAACACGCGGCATTCCTTTTAATCTCTACAAACCTTCAGATTCAATTGGTTGCCCAGAATTGCGGTATCTATGATGTGAATTATTTCACTAAAATGTTCAAGAAACATACGGGCAAGACCCCAAAGGAATACAGAGAAGCCTCCGTAAGCTTTTAGTATGTTCTCAAGTCAAAATCCACTTCCAATATCTGTGGAACAGATATTCCACTCGTTCATTCATATACCGTAGGTATATTTCACATTTGCGAAGCAAATATTTCACACGCTTCAGCGTATTTCACCACGAAGTGATTTCACTCGCCGAATGGCGAATTTCATTGAAAAAAGCACCGCCTACGCGATGCTTTTGTTGTTAATGATTGTAACTGAATTTCCGTAAGTTTTTAATGAAATATTTTCCTTGCGGAAGATATGAAATAATCCTGACGGATTGTGAAATATCTCGCCTTGCTCGATGTGAAATAAAATTCGCCACTTAACATTTGCGAAGCAAATATTTCACACGCTTCAGCGTATTTCACCACGAAGTGATTTCACACGCCGAATGGCGAATTTCATTGAAAAAAGCACTTCCGAAGAAGTGCTTTTTTTGGTGGGCAGGGGTGGATTCGATGCACCGAAGCCGTCGACGGCAGATTTACAGTCTGCTCCCTTTGGCCACTCGGGAACCTACC
>JAZSBY010000061.1:0-39207 GCA_045602655.1 Candidatus Fimenecus sp.
TAAAAAAATAAAGCGAGGTAAATCCTCGCCTTATAAGAAGTAATATACTTAATCTTTAAATACTGCATCAAATAATGGAAGTTTTGACATTTTCATAACTGCACTGAAAAGTCGACCGCCCTGTACAGGAGTGAGTCTTCCGAAAATTTTCATAAACTCTGCATCAAAGCCAAAAATCATAAGTTCGCTCTTGTTCTCAATGCCGTTACAAATCATCTTAACCATCTTATCACAATCAGTGCTGATTGCGTTAATCATCTTTTCGCCCTTTGCTGTGTTTGAATCCTGATTACGGAAAATATCTGTCTTTGTAAAGCCGGGGCAGATAACTGAAACATAGCATTTACCCCTTAAATCCTCTCTTAAAGACTCTGTAAATGACTTGAGAGCGGCTTTACTTGCTGAATATGTAGATGTGCCTGCAAGGGACATTAAAGCTGCTGAAGAGGCAACATTGATAACTGCAGGAGTGCTTGATTCAAGGAGCATTGGCAACAATGCTTTGATTGAATAAACTGCGGAATAGAAGTTAATATTCATTACTCTTTCAATATCTTCGATTGAGTAATTCTGTGTTTTATTGAACTTTGGCAAAATACCTGCGTTGTTAATAAGGACATCAGGATGAATGTCGTTTTCCTTGAGATATTCTGCAAACTCAAACCAATTTTCTTTAACGGATACATCAAAAAGCTTGTATGAGAAATTCTTTGCATATTCGCCTAATTCCTCAACAAATTTTTCTGTTTTTTCCTGACTTCTTGCAATACCGATAACCTTACAGTTATGCTTTTTAATAAGAGTTTCTGTAACACCCTTGCCGATACCTGCAGAAGCACCTGTAATAATTACTGTTTTGTTGTCAATCCAATTCTTACTCATAGTTTATCTCCCTTATTTATAATTTTTTATAAAGTGTTTATAAAATGCGACACAGTTTGCAACTGAGTCAACATCAATATTTTCATTTTCTGCGTGAACTGATGCTAATTGCTGTGCAGAAAGTTTTATTGGTGCAAAACGAAGCACACATTCACACACATCAGTAAGTGTTCTTGCATCCGTACCTGCAGGTAAGATAAAAGGTGATGCAGGATACTGCGGAAAAACCTCACCGATACAGTTCATTGTATATTTAAATTGCGTTTTAGACATATCAGCAGGACCGTGATACTCGCTATCTTCAGTCATTTCAACTGTAATGTCATATTTAGCGGCAATCTCTTTAAATGCCTTTAAATCTTCTTCAAAATCCTTTTCGTCAACGGGACGAACAAAGGCTTTTGCAGTACATTTTTTTGATGCAGTGCTACCCTCAATATTATTGAATGTACAGGTTGTGCCGATAAGCCCTCCTGCCTGTGCATTGATTTTAGGCATTACTTTTTTGATAATTCCGCCGAAAAGCCACAAGTTCGCGAAGAGCATATTCATAGGGAAACCACAATATGGTCCTAAATGCTTAAACATAGCTTCAACCTGAGGATTAAGACGACGGATAAAGATATTTTTTGTTGTAATTTCATTTACAAAAGCAGACATTCTTTCAACCGGTGTTGCTTTTGATGCTGCTGTGAGGCTTGCGTGTCCGTTATCAGCCGTCGCAGTACAAATAAGACTTATTCTTCCCTTTTCGTGAACTGCTACCATTCCGCATTTATCGGCTTTCATTCCACCGATTGGCGGCTCAATAAGTGCTCCACCCTCGTCAAGGATAACCTCAAAAGTAATGTTATTCTCTTTAAAGTATTTCAAAGCAGTAGGTATTCCGTCACCACCAAGTTCTTCGTTGTGAGAGGAACCAATCCAGATATTACAAGGTGGAGTATAACCTTCATTTAAAAGTTCTTCAAGTGCTGAAAACTCTGCAAAAAGAGGAGTTTTTGTATCAACTGTTCCCCTGCCCCAGATTTTACCGTCTGCAATTTCACCTGAAAAACCGTCGTGTTCCCATTCGCCACTTACTTCAACAACATCGTGGTGGGACATAAGCATAATATTTCTTTTTTCATCTTTACCTTTAATTTTATAAATCCAACAATCATCAGAAAAAGTCATTTTTTCTGCAACATTATGTACTGTGGGAAATAATTCAGTCATTACATTACGAAGCTTTAAAAACTCAGTATCGTCGTAACCATTCTTTACGGAAACTGTTTTACACTGAATCATTTTCTGAAGTCGTGTTACATAATATTCAATTTCTTCGTCATTGTAAAATGGTTTGAATTCTGTGAGTTTTCTCGCTTTTTTTCCTGCATTTATTGTATTGATTGCAAGGGTAAGGATAAGACACAGAACTATCACCAAAACAGCAACAAGAACAATCATTTGATGCTCTCCTTTTATCTTATTGACAGATACATATTCTTTATATCAGCATAGGAAAGTGGTATAACATTTCTCTCCATAAGCGGTGTCATACTCATTTCTGTAAGCTTTTCAATTTCCTCATTAGATTTTACACCAATTTCTGACAAAGTGCAAGCCATTCCCATTTTCTTTTTAAGGTCAGTAATAGCATCTGCCATTTCGTATGCATCCTTAAAGCCACAATTCTGTGCAAACTTGTTTAGCCTACCATCTTCTGCCTCGGCATTATATCTTGTGAAAAAATCCAATGTCATAGCACAAGCCTCACCGTGTGGCACTCCATACAAATTGGTTAACGGGAATGAACAAGCGTGACTGCCAGCTGTTCGTGGATTTGAAAATGCAACACCTGCAACGATTGATGCCTCTGCCATTTTTTCACGGGCAGAAAGATTGTCAGGCTCACAGTATGCCTTATACAACCACTCAAAAACGAGCTTTGCAGCGTGAACAGAACAACTCTCACAGATTGGTTGATGGAGAACACTCCAAACACTTTCAAGGGCATGACTGAGTACATCAAGACCTGTTGACGCTGTAACCTTTGGTGGTACACTCAGGGTAAGTCTTGGGTCAACTATGGCTGCCTTGGGATACATAAGAGGGTCATTCATAGTTGATTTTACATTTTTGCTAATATCAGTTAAAACTGAAATATTAGTAATTTCACTACCCGTACCACTTGTTGTGGCAACTGCAAGCATAGGGATAACTTCATCTTTGCTTATTGGTTTTCCGCCTGTGTGATAACTCTCGATAATATCACTACCTT
Source organism: Candidatus Fimenecus sp. (assembly GCA_045602655.1). GTDB lineage: Bacteria > Bacillota > Clostridia > Oscillospirales > Acutalibacteraceae > Fimenecus. The sequence continues at coordinate 3,146 of JAZSBY010000061.1, forward strand.
TTGCTATTGCACAAGCAGCTTTGCAACAGTCCATAGGTGAGCCACCACCCAAAGCAACGGCAAAATCCGCGTTGTTTTCTCTTAAAACCTTTACACAAGCATTTACATTGTCCGTTGTGGGATTAGGTCTTATATCGGAAAACACATCAACAATTATTCCGTTACATTTTTTAATGATTTCATCTGCCACACCATTCTTTTTAAGAGTGTTTGAGCAGACAAGCACTCCCCTTTTATATCCGTATTCGTTTATTATTTTGGGTAATTCGTTTATCTTGTCAGTACCAAAATAAATTTTTACAGGTAAAGAAAATTCCCAACTCATTTACTACACTTCCCTTGAATTATATTTCTTTTTTCAATTTCTTTATTTATTGCGTTAAGCACTTTTTTCTTGTCTGCACTCCATTGTGGCTCAACAAGATATTTTTTGGGTGCATCCCCTGTTATTCGGTGAATCACTATATTTTCAGGTATTCTTTCAATGCAATCAAAAAGAATGTCCATATATTCATCAATAGTTAATGGTGTGACAAGACCGTTTTGATAATCCTTATACAAATCCGTATCTTTTAAAATATGTAAAAGTTGTAATTTTACTCCGTCTGTACCACACTCAACAGCAAAATCAACTGTGTTTAAAATTTCTTCCTTTGTTTCCTTTGGCAAACCGATTATAATGTGGGTTACAACTGTTATATGGCGTTTTTTTAACTCTTTAACTGCTTTTTCATAAACAGAATTCTCATAACCTCTGCGAATATATCTGACAGTTTCTGCCTTTGTGCTTTGAAGTCCCAATTCAATCCATACGGGCTTGATTTTATTAAGTCTTTCAAGCATATTAAGTATTTCTTCCTGCAGACAATCAGGTCTTGTACCAATGGACAGAGCAACAATGTCCTCGTTCATTATTGCATCGGTAAATATTTTTTCAAGATAATCAATGTTTCCGTAAGTATTAGTATAGCTTTGAAAATATGCTATAAATTTATTAGCTTTAGTTTTGCTATTAACTCTATTTTTTGCATTTTCTATTTGAGTATTTATATCATTACCTTTTTCTGCAAAGTGGGACGAACCATTGTGACAAAAAACACAACCACGAGTATCAATTGTACCGTCACGATTGGGGCAGGTGCAACCCATATCCAATGCAAGTTTATACACTTTTTCGCCGAACTTTTCTTTTAAATATTCATTTAGAGAATAATATCTTCCCACATTTACCACCATACATATATTACATTAAATTGACTTTTTTTGCAATAATATATACTAATATGTATCCAATTGATGTTGGATTTTATTCTTTTTTGTTGACACAATAAGCTTTATGCTTTAAAATAATTGTGTGTATTTTAAAATGATAGGAAGTGATGCTCTTTGAAAGCGAGAACTCTTATGAATAAAGTTTGTATGAATACCATCAGGGTTCTTTTCTTTTGGATTGTATTGCTTATAGTCCGTGCAAAGGTAAAAAGATATAAACCAAAAAGCAAGAATTTTATAGTTATAGGAAATCATTCCGATGGCCTTGACCCTATCTATATTATGTGTTCCTTGAAGAAATATATAAGATTTGTAGCCGGTGACCACGTGATTCTGAATCCTTGGGCAAAGTTCTTCTTTAAAGATGTATCCGGATGGATTATCAAGGATAGGGACAATCCTGCATCCGTACTTTTTAACGATATGAAAGCCGCTGCTGACGAAGGTGTGCCCACAGGTATTTTTGTTGAAGGCACAATTACTCCAAACGGTGAAACCGGCTTTTTCTCACCAAGAACAGGTCAGTTTGTTAAAGACCTTGGAGTGTCCCTCATCACTTATCGTATCAAAGGTGGTTTTTTCCATACTCCGAGATGGGGTACGGGTCTTCGTCGCGGTCCTATTCGCGGCAAGGTTGTAGGCGAATATTCTGCTGAAGAATTAAGCCGTATGACCGGAGAAGAAGTTAACGATATTATTAAAAGAGATATTTATGTCAATGCTTTTGAGGAGCAACGCAAACGACCAAGAATATACAAAGGAAAAAACCTCGCAGAACATGTTGAAAGAGTTTTATATATTTGTCCGTATTGTGAAAAAATCGGCACAATGCACTCGAAAGGCAATTACCTTACTTGTGACTGCGGGTATCAGGTAGAATTCGGCAGGGACGGTTTCTTCCACCCGAGTAAAAAGGAAATTGTTTTTGACAACATTCTTGACTGGGATAAGTGGCAGAAACCTGTATGGAAACAAAAAGTTCTCAATGCAAATGAAGGCGAATTGATTTTTGAAGAAAAAGACCAGATTGTTTACACTATGATTAAAAGAAAAAGAGTTGAACTTTCTGACAACGCAACAATGCGTCTTTACAAAGATAGGTTTGAACTTTACCTTAATCCAAAGCAGACAATTGTTATGCCCATTGACAAACTTAAGCTTGTGCTTAATGTTTCTGTTCAATCCCTTATGTTTATTGACAGCGAACACTTTTTATATGTAAAAAGTAAAAACCCGACAGCCGCAGCCAAATATGTTGCTGCGTGGAGATACCTTATCGGAAAAGATTACAAGTAAAAAGAAGCAACCAAAATGGTTGCTTCTTTTATTTCAATTCATTGGATGATATTGTTTTTCCTGATGTATCTACTGTTATGATAAATGATTTATTTGAACTATTAGAGGCTACAAAAGTACATTCACCATTTTTAAACACTGGTTGGAATCCGGCGTTTATAAGCATATTGTATTTTGTGAGGTCAATAACAAGATTTCCTGATAAGTCGTAAAATCCCTTTTCTTCACTATTAGCCTTTTTTGCAAAGAATAAACCATCTGCTATCGGTCCAGCAAAATCAAAGTTATTATCTTCTATGCCGTTTATAACAGTCATAGTTTCAGCATCTAAAATACCCCATTTATAATGGTTACCTAATGAAAAATACACCTTGTCGCTGTCTGTAACAATTCTTCTTTCATGATTATTAGGATTATTTTTATTCCAGGTTCTACAAGAAATTTCAAGTTCTATATATTCAGCATTGATATTTTCTTTGGAAAATGTTTTTCCATTTTCAACATTCCACAGTTCAACATATGTATATTGAGCTTTAGACAATGCAAAACAATTGTTTGCACAGAATAAATATGTATCTGAATACCCATAAGCCTCATTTGATGATTGAGGTTGACTAATGCTCTTATACCACTCGTCAAAATATTTTAAAACTCCATTCTCGTCGTGAAAAGGACTATCAGTTGTAAGCGGAATAAGCCATTTATTGTTTTTTATAACACCTATTTCATCTCGACCATCAAAGCTTTGGCTTCTATTACAAACAAGCTCATAATAATCGCCTTTTTTATTTTTCCCTGATGCCAAAATATACTCACACTCATTAGCAATTCTTTCATCTGAATTCATTTCATTGTTCACATTATTACTACTGTTGGTATCATTAAAAATGTCATTATCGAGATATGTCCCCTCATAACCTGTATCGGTATCATCAACTACTTGTGTGTTACTAACAACAGCAATAACCGCAACTACAATTGAAACACAAACTAAAGCTATTATAATAGTTTTCTTCATAAACACATCTCCTATTAAATAAATAAACTAATTATGAAAAAGAATACTTTTATAACAACAGAAAAAATGAATAACCCCGCAATTATTCCTATAAATAATTTTGTTCTTTGTTCACTTGTAAGTAATGAACTCGACCTAGAGTTTCTTGTCTGCCATTCTATGTCCGCTTGTTCTTTCTGTTGTCTTCGCAAATTATTTATTGCGTCTGTTTGGTCTCTGATAGCAGCCTCAATTTTCTCTGCATTTTTTTCGTCTTCATACCATCCCATTTAATTCCACCTCCTTTTTGCTTTAGTAGTATTTTATCCTACTTTATACTATTTGTCAATATTTCATCTTCATTAGTGATATGATAACAACGAGGTGACAAATAGTGAAACCACTTAAAGAAAAAATAAGTATAACAATTGATGAGGATGTTTTAAAGGCACTAAAGCAACTGGCAGAAGATGACGACCGCTCACTTTCTCAGTATATAAACCTTATACTAAAAAAACACATTGAGAGCAAAAATTAAGGATGCAAATGCATCCTTTTTCCTTTATAAATATTATGTATGTCTATCTCTCCCGCCGTCATTTCCTTGCGGAAATGCCACCTCCCTCGTCAGAGGGAGGTAACAAACGAGTTATCTGTTTCCCTGTTTGTTCTCATTTCTCATATCAGGGCCGTTCTTCTGGTTTGACCACTGATTATTTGTTGGAGATTTTTTGTTATTATTGTTGTTATTGTTCTGATTGTTGTTCTGCTGATTATTCTTGTTGTTTTGTGCATTGTTTTTGTTGTTATTGTTGTTTTGATTATTCATTATTATCACCTCGCAATAGTATTATTGCCTGTTATTTTTATAAAATTACTGTTTAATTTTTCTTATATTTATGATATAATGAAAAAATCAAAGCAAGGGAGAATAAAATATGATTGACTTAAATCGTTCAAGAGAGATTTTTTTGAAAATTTATCCAAGTGAAAGACTTGCAAATAAAGTTGAATACTACATAGAAAGACACAAGGGAAAAGTAAAATTTTTCCTTATGTTTTGTCATAAAAACCGTTGGGAAGTAACACTCAAGCAAAGACCTATGATGAAGCTCAGTTTGATTTATGCTTTCTTACCCACTGTTTGGGACAGATATAAAGAAAAAAATCTCCCTGAAGAGATTTTCTGGGACACAATGACTGATATTAAAATCTGGATTGATGACCACAGAGCAAGAACTGATGAAGATGGTGTTTATGAACTTCATTGGCTTATGCACCACATGAATCTTAATATTTTTAAAGTGGGCAGATTGCAATATCAGAAGCTCATCTGGTATTTTAAAACTCCTTATAACAAAAACGGTGTTGAAATTAAATTTGGTGATAAATTCATAAATATGCACATTCCTCGTGGTGCAAAGCTTGACTACGACGAATGTGTAAAATCACTTGACATGGCAAAAGAATTTTTCATAAAATATTTTCCTGATTTTCCAAATAACAAATATGCTTGCCACAGTTGGCTTTTGTATCCCGGCAACAAGAACTTTATGCCTGAAGGATGCAATATTCTGAAATTTGCAAGTTTGTACGACATTATTGAGGAAAACGAAGACCCGGAATCAGCGTATCTCTGGCTTTACGGAAAAAAATTCAAGAATTCTGAACTCATAAAAAACAGAAAAGAAACCGGAAGTTACGGACATATCGATGAACTTCCGCAAAAATCTTCTTTACAGAAAAGCACTATTGATTTCATTAAAAATGGTGGTATTTTTGGTGAAGCTTTGGGCGTAATAATCAAATAAAGAACAAGGGTGGAAAATTCCACCCTTTTGTTTTATCGATTTTCCAGAGATTGATTGAACATCCAGTCAACCCCTCAATAATTGTCGTCTTTTTACTATATTTCTTCAGGATATTTCATATTCCAATCATTTCGTAATGTTGTCATAATGTTCATTACATCCATTGTGTAATCGAGTTTCATTGTATTTTTGCCGGTTAAAACTGCTTTTTCCATATTCTCGATTTCATAGCAGAGTGCATCTTCAAGTTTTCCTGCTGTGATTTCTTCTGTATGTCCGTCAAGTGTATATGTAATTATTGCTTTATCGGCTCTCGGATACTCAAAAATCTCAATGTAAGCATTATCATAACAGACGGTGGCTCGTTTTGGTTGCTTTGCGTGAAGTGACAGAGTTACGCTTGCCATCTGTTCTTTATTATTTTTTATTATAATGCTTGACTGCTCATCGGCACCTGTTTCGGCGAATTTTACTTGCGAATGGATTTCTGCATTTTCAGTTTCCATAAACATTCTCACAAGTGAAAGTGCATAAACACCAATATCTAATAGTGCACCACCTGCTAAATTCATATTGAAGAAACGATTTGTCATATCGTATTCTTTGAAACTGCCGAAATTGACTTGGACAAGTCTTAATTCACCCAACGCACCTGAATTTATAATCTTTTCAAGTTCAGTGTAAACCGGCATATTGTATATAGTCATAGCCTCGGCTAAAATGAGGTTTTTCTCATTTGCCAACTTTACTACTTTGTTAAGTTCGTCACTATTAAGAGTAATAGCCTTTTCGCAAAGAACATGTTTACCGTTTTCTAATGCTTTGAGTATATACTCAATATGTTTATTGTGTGGTGTTGCAATATATACAATATCAACATTATCATCCGCAAATAAGTCATCTATATTTTCATAGACTTTTTCCATATTATACTTTTTTGCAAAATCAAGTGCTTTTGGATATGTACGATTGGCTACTGAATAAACTTTTCCGCCATTTTTATTCATTTCACGGGCAAAGTCATTCGCAATATTTCCGCAACCCAATATTGCCCAATTAAAATTATTCGACATAATTATCACCAACTATATTATATCATAAAAGACAATTCACAAACAAGGTGTTTCTCATTATTTGAGTGTAAATAAATTTGAATTTGTCCCGTATTTTATTTTAACTGCAAGTTCTTTATTGATATATGTAAAATTTTATGTTATGATTTTTTTGGTGATGATTTATGAATATTAAAATGGCAAAACATCCGAATCCACAATTTGAGAGAAAAGAAGTTGTAATTCTTGACGGAAAATGGGATTTTGGGTTTCAAAAGGCAAAAGTTGGGTTCAAATTTTCAACTGATGAGAAAAAAGCGGTTGAATTAAGAAATAATAATGACTTTACACATAAAATCAATGTGCCATTCTGCGTTGAAAGTGAACTTTCAGGCATACAGTACAAGGATTTTATAAATATGGTGTGGTATAAGAAAACTGCCCTTATCAAGAAGAACGGTAAGCGTGTTTTCCTATGTTTTGGTGCTGCAGACCACCTTACAACCGTACTTGTAAACGGCAAGTGTGCAGGTCGCCACAAGGGTGGTTACACATCATTCAAGTTTGACATTACTGACCTTTCAGTTGATGGTGAAAATGAGATTTTTGTACTCTGTGAGGATAATGTTAAGCATCCTTTTGTTATTCGCGGAAAGCAAAGTGAGTGGAAAAAGAGTCACGGTTGCGATTATACAAGAACAACAGGTATCTGGCAGAGTGTTTACCTTGAATATGTGCCTGAAAATTACATAAAGAGTTTTAAAATTTATCCTGACCACAAAAACGGTCTTGTTACTGTCAATTTTAACCTTATTGGCAAAGCAAATCTTACTTGCGAAGCATTTTATGATGGTAAGAGTGTCGGCAAGGCAGAATTTAATGATGCTTGTGGCAACGAAATATTACAGATTAAATTGGATGAAACTCACCTTTGGGAAGTAGGCAACGGTCGTCTTTATGACCTTGAAATCACTTTTGGTGAAGATAAGGTATATACATATTTTGGTCTTCGTAATGTGCGACTTGAAGGCTACAAATTCTTAATCAACGAAAAAAGTGTTTTCCAGCGTCTTGTTCTTGACCAAGGTTTCTATAAAAAAGGTATTTACACAGCCCCAAGTGACGAAGATTTAATCAAGGATATTGAACTTTCAATGGCAGTTGGCTTTAACGGTGCAAGACTTCATCAGAAAGTTTTTGACCCTAAGTTCTTATACTACGCAGACCAACTCGGTTACCTTGTATGGGGCGAATACGCCAACTGGGGACTTGACTATTCAAATCCAAAGAGCGTTGATGTTTTCCTTAATGAATGGAAAGAAGCTGTTGAGCGTGACTTTAACCACCCTGCTATTATTGGTTGGTGTCCGTTCAATGAAACTTGGGACTACAAAAAGAGAAAACAATATGACCCGCTCCTTGCAACTGTTTACGACTATACAAAAGCAGTGGACAGCACTCGTCCTTGCATTGACACAAGTGGTAATTTCCACGTTAAAACTGATATTTACGACTTACACGATTATAGTTATGATGTAGATTTCTTTAAGAAAAACTATGACCGTTTCATGACTGAAAATTATCTTTATGAACATGTTTTAGTTGATAATCCGGGTCGTCAGAAATACAACGGTGAGCCTGTATTTATCAGTGAATATGGTGGAATAAAGTGGGTTAGTGACCAGTCAATCAAGTCTTGGGGTTATGGTGAAGATGTTAAAACACCGGAAGAATTTGCTGACAGATATACGGGTCTTACAGATGTAATTATGAGCAATTACAAAATGTTTGGTTTCTGCTACACTCAACTTTATGATATTGAGCAGGAGCAAAACGGACTTTACACCTACGACAGAGAAAAGAAATTTGACGGCAAGATTTATGACAGAATTATTGCAGTAAATACACTAATTGCTGCTATTGAGAAAGAAAATGAATAAAGAAAATATTAAAGAGTTTTTCGATAATCTGGCATCACAATGGGATAACGAGCCGGTTGCTGATAAGAAAATACTTGATGTTATTTTAGATAATGGCGGCATTAAGGAAAATACTGACCTTCTTGATGTTGCTTGTGGCACAGGTGTGCTATTCCCCTATTATCTCGAAAGAAATGTAAAGAGTATTACTGCAGTTGACTTATCCCCTGAAATGGTGAGGATTGCGAAGTCTAAATTTCCACAAGCAAATATAATCTGTGGTGATGCTGAAAAAATCATTTTCGACAAACAATTTGACGCTATAATGATATATAATGCATTTCCTCACTTTCCCGAGCCTTTAAAGGTTATTGAAAATCTTTCAAAAGCATTAAAAAACGGTGGTAGATTCACAGTTGCTCACGGAATGAGTAAAAAAGAACTTGATGAAATTCACAGTAAATCGGCAGGAAAGGTTTCAAATTCCCTGCTTGAATGTGATGAATTAGCAAAAATGTTAAGTCCGTATTTCTACATTGATATTATGATTTCTGATGATAAAATGTATCAGGTTTCAGGTACAAAAAGGTGATATTATGAACAATTATTTCCCGGAAGTAAAGAAAAATTTTGGTTTTGGCTGTATGCGACTTCCTCGCAAAGGTCCGCTTATTGACATTGAGCAGTCAAAACAGATGGTTGACACATTTTTAGAGGCTGGTTTTAACTATTTTGACACTGCTCACGGATATATGGAAATGCGAAATGAGGCAACACTCAAAAAATGCCTTACATCCCGTCATCCAAGGGAAAGCTATATTCTTGCTGATAAATTATCCGAAGGCTTCTTCAAAAAAGAAAGTCAAATCAGACCACTTTTTGAAAAGCAGTTAAAGAATTGTGGTGTTGAGTATTTTGACTTTTACTTAATGCACGCACAAAATGCTGTTAACTTTGAAAAATACAAAAAATGTCGTGCTTATGAAACTGCATTTGACCTTAAAAAGGAAGGTAAAATCCGTCATGTAGGACTCTCTTTCCACGATAAGGCAGATGTGCTTGACAGAATCCTTATAGAATATCCTGAACTGGAATTTGTTCAAATTCAGTTTAACTACCTTGACTATAATGATGAGTCCGTTGAAGGCAGAAAATGCTATGAAGTTTGTCGCAAACACAACAAACCAATTATCGTTATGGAGCCTGTTAAGGGTGGTAGTCTTGTGAAACTCCCCGACGAGGCTAAAAAAGTGCTTAATGACCTTAACGGTGGCTCACCTGCAAGTTATGCCATTCGTTTCACAGCAAGTTTTGAAGGTATTTTTATGGTGCTTTCAGGTATGAGCGATATGGCACAGATGAATGACAATATAAGTTTTATGAAGGATTTTGTGCCGTTTAATGATGCCGAATATGAAGCAGTAAACAAGGTTTGCAAGATTATGAATGCACAACACCTTATCCCCTGTACTGCTTGCAGATACTGTGTTGACGGATGCCCTAAAAATATTCCCATTCCTGAAATTTTTGCTTGTATGAATGACAGAAAGCAGTTTAAAGACTGGAATTCCGAATACTACTACGAAGATGTTCATACTGCAGGAAAAGGAAAAGCATCCGACTGCATTGAATGTGGTTTGTGTGAAAAGGCTTGTCCGCAACATCTTGAAATCAGAAAGCTTTTAAAAGATGTTGCAAAAGAATTTGGCAAATAAGGTGGTTTTATGAACCTTACAAAATACCTTTTCTGCTATTTTGTGGGAAATGAGCCACACGAAGAAACTGTACATTTTGCAGTTTCAGAAGATGGTTATAATTTCACAGCACTAAACAACAACCAACCGATAATCAAACAAAATCTCGGTCAAAAATGTTGTCGTGACCCTTATATTTTCCGTGGTGAAGACGGTGTTTTCCACATTATTGCAACTGATATGAAAAGTGCAGAAGGCTGGGCAAATAACAACTCAATGGTTGTGTGGGATAGCGTTGATTTAATTAAATGGGAAAATGAGAGAATAATTGATTTTTCCAAATTTCCTGAAACCAAGTCTGCAAATCGTGTTTGGGCACCACAGGTTATATTTGATAAAAAGCGTCAGGAATATATGATTTATTGGAGCAATAATAATGCAGACGAAGGATGGCACACTATTCCTTGGTATGCCTTCACAAAGGACTTTCTAACACTTACTACAAGTCCAAAGGTATTACATAACCCTAAAAGCGGTATGGCTGCCATTGACGGTGATATCATCGAAAAAGACGATAATTTCTATTTATATGTTGCAGACGAAGAAAAAGATGGAATATGCTATCTCGTTTCTGACAAACCAGAAGGTCCGTATACAGAACCTGAAAACAACAGGATTTCTGTTGCAGATACTGCCCTTGAGGGACATTGTACTTACAAAATATTAGGTACGGACAAATATGTGCTTATTGCAGACCAATTTAAAAAAGGTGGTTACTTTATGCAAGAAACCACCGATTTAATTCATTTTAATGCTGTGCCAAAAGAAAAAATCAGTCTTGACCACCTAAGTCCAAGACACGGGTCAGTAATGCACATTACTGATGAAGAATACGAAAGACTTATAAAAGAAAAGTGGGAGTTTTAAACTCCCACCTTTTTTATGCGTTCATCTTTTTCTCAAGAATTTCTTTGATTACAGATGGGTCACCTGCACCACGAAGTTCTTTCATACAAGCACCAAAAAGTGCCTGTAAAGCCTTAACTTTACCACCCTTGAAATCTTCAACTGCTTTTGGATTTTCAGCAATAACCTTATCAATTACGCTATCAATTGCAGACGAGTCAAATTTCTTATCAAGACCATTTGCCTTAACATATTGGGCAGGGTCAACATTGTCTTCAACAACTGCGATAAGAACTTTTTTACCTGCATTACGGTTAATCTTGCCACTATCAACCATCTTGATGATTGCAGCAAGTGTTTCTGCTGTCATTGTAAGGTCATTGAGTGTTTTTCCATCCTTACGGAGAACACCTGCACAATCTGTAAGAATCCACGCAGCAACATCCTTTGAATTACATCCCATGCTGACGATATCTTCGTGCATTTTTGCAATCCTATGGTTAGAAATGAGCATATCGATTTCTTTTTCGGAAATTCCCGCTTCACGATACTGTTCAGCCTTTTCGTCAACAGCAACAGGCTTGTTTGCCTTGATTTCCTGAAGCCAGGCATCATCAATAATAATAGGCATAAGGTTTGCATCAGGGAAATAACGATAATCTGCTTCTGTTTCCTTATTTCTCATTGCAAATGTCTTACCACTAACATCATCAAATCTTCTTGTTTCCTGAACAAGTTCCTCGATTTCATATTCAAGTGCATCCATGTGACGCTGTGCTTCGTACTTAATCGCTCTTTCAATAGCCTCAAATGATGCCATATTCTTGATTTCAGTACGAACACCAAATTCTGTGCTACCCTCAGGACGGACAGAAATATTGACATCGCAACGCATTGCCCCCTCTTCGCACTCTGAAATACCGCCTGAACGGAACATTGATTTGAGTTTATTAAGGTATGTTACAACTTCTTCTGCACTGCGGAAGTCAGGCTGTGTAACGATTTCGATAAGCGGAACACTTGTACGGTTAAAATCAACGAATGATGAGTTACCGCTATGAACAAGCTTACCAGCATCTTCTTCCATGTGAATCTGTTTGATTCTGATATCTCTTGTGCCTTCGCTTGTTTTAAGTGTTACGCAACCATCAGTACAGATTGGATGGTTAATCTGTGTAATCTGGTATGCACAAGGAAGGTCAGGATAATAATAGTTTTTCTTATCAAATGTTGTATAACGGTTGATATTACAGTTAAGCATAAGACCTGCAGTAACTGCAAGTTCAACAACTCTCTTGTTCATAACAGGCAGCATACCCGGCATACCTGAGCATGCAGGACAAACACAATCGTTTGGTTCACTGCCCTGACCGTGTCCGCCACATGAACAGAAAATCTTTGATTCGGTGCTTAACTCAACATGAGTTTCAAGGCCTATAACAAGTTCGTATTTCATATTATTTGCCCTCCTTTTCAACACTGTGAGCAAGACTTAAAAGTGTACTTTCGCTAAAATGGTTACCCATAAGCTGAACACCATTTGTAACAAGAGCAGGAATACCAATAAGGTTTGGTACTGCTGTAAACACACTTTCATTGAACACCTTTTCAAATGCATCTTTAATGTCATAAGATTCATATTCTGCTTTGCTGCAAGCAGGAGTAAGAATTGCATCAAAATTTTCAAAAGCCTTCCGGATTCCTTCTGCAACTACACGACGAATACGAAGTGACTTGTCAAAACAATCCTTATAACGATTCTTGGAAAGAACATCTGAACCATAAAGAATTACTGCCTTTGTAAGGAAATTAAAGCCCTCTGTTCTTGTGTTCACATATAATTCGTCGATGTTTTTATATTCCTTTGCACGGTGACCGTATTTAACACCGTCATAACGGGATACATTATTGCAGGTTTCAGCACACATAAGAATCTGCCAAGCTGTGTTTGCAATTTCAGGCATATCGCAACTGATTTCTACAACCTCAACACCATTTGCACGAAGACTATCAGCAAATGCGAGAACTTTTGCCTTTGTTGCATCATCTGCTTTGTCAAGGAGATACTTGTTGATTGCCACTTTTTTGCCTTTTACATCAGTAATCCCGTAATCATAACTGTCATTTTTAAGGCTTGTGCCGTCTTTGTCGTCGTGACCTGAAATTACACTCATAATCTCTGCAACTTTCTCTGCATCCTTTGCGTAAACACCAACTTGTTCACCTGATGCTGCACAAGAAATTACACCATAACGGGAAACTGTACCATAAGTTGGTTTTAAGAAGTCAACACCGCCGAGTGCTGCTGCTCGTCTTGTAGCACCATTCATATCAACACCGAGTGCTGCTTCTACATCACCATTTGCAACGAGTGTTGATGCACTACCTTGAAGTTTGCCTTCCTGTGGTGCATAGTATGAAAATTCGCCAACAAGGTCAAGTGAGAATTCGCCAACATTAGTTTTCCCTGCTACTGTGTAGCCTTTTTCTTCAAGTCGGGTAACAACCTCTGCACTGAAAAGAGGTTTAAAACCCTCTAAGATGTGTGAGCCTGCAGTTGAGGTGGCATCTTTTACAAGGATTGTATCGTCAACCGCAATATTGCCTTTTTCGTTTACTTTAGTTGCATAATATTTCATTACTACTCACCTCACTTTACAAGTCTTGGTACTTGCCAACTGTCTTCATTTCGTTCAGGAGCACCTTCTAAAAGGCTTTCTCTTGAGAAATTCTGTTTACGCACATCTTCACGAAGTACATTTTCCATTGGCATAACATGTACCATTTCTTCAACATTTTCTGTATCAATAGTTTTGAGTTTTTCTTCACTGTCTTTCATTGCAGTGAAAATTCCCTGCATAACTGTTTCTTCATCCTCTGTAAGCGACAACTGATTTAACTGTTGTGCATTTGAGAATGTTGAGCGTTTACCGCTTTGTGCTTTCTTTGAGCCACCAACAGATGCCTGACGCTGTGCAAGAGCACTGCCGTTACCGAGAAGGTGAACATCTTCAAGCTGCTGATTTGTAACTTCACTTGGTGCACCAAGGAGTAAATCCTGAGCATTACCGTTAAGTGGGAATGCAATAACATCAAGGATTTTTTCTTCGTCAGTTAAAAGCATTACCATACGGTCAATACCGGGTGCCATACCTGCATGAGGAGGAGCACCATACTGGAATGCTGTGTACAAAGCATTGAAACGGTTTTTGAGTTCTTCCTCGTCATAACCTGCAATCTCGAATGCCTTTTTCATAATGTCAATGTCGTGGTTACGAACAGCACCCGATGCCAACTCAATACCGTTACAAACAAGGTCATACTGGTAAGCCAATACTTCAGTCGGGTCCTTTGTAAGAAGGGAGTCCATACCACCCTGTGGCATTGAAAATGGGTTATGTGTAAAGATTGTCTCCCCTGTTTCTTCGTCATCCTCATACATTGGGAAATCAACTACAAAACAGAATTCAAATGCATCATCACTAATAAGGTTAAGTTGGTCAGGTCTTGCAAGATAAGAACGGATTAAACCTGCCTTTTTCTCTGTTGCATTCTTCTTTTCATCACAGATAAAGAAGAGTGTTTCGCCTTCTTTAACACCTGTAAGTTCTGTAATTTCTGTCTTTTGTGCATCACTTAAGAATTTAGCAATAGGACCGGCAAAAACACCATCCTTAAGTGTAATATAACCAAGACCACCAAGACCAACTTCGTTTGATGTTGCATATTTGAGTGAATCTTCAAAGAATTTCTTTGATTTACCTGTACAGTCAGCAACAATACCGCGAACAGGCTTACCCTTGAATGCAGGGAAATCAACACCTGCAAAGAAGTCTGTCAAATCACAAATCACAAGTGGGTTACGAAGGTCAGGTTTATCTGAACCGTAGGTCATCATAGCATCTGCATAAGTGATGCGACGGAAAGGCTTTGGAGTGATTTTCTTATCAGAAAATGTTTTAAATGTGTCATAAATTACATCTTCACATACATCAAGAACTTCTTCCTGAGTTGCAAATGCCATTTCAAAGTCGAGCTGATAAAATTCGCCCGGTGAACGGTCAGCACGAGCATCCTCATCACGGAAACAAGGTGCAACCTGGAAATAACGGTCAAAACCTGACACCATAAGAAGCTGTTTGAACTGTTGCGGAGCCTGTGGAAGAGCATAGAACTTACCCGGATGCTTTCTTGATGGTACAAGGAAGTCACGAGCACCCTCAGGAGAAGATGCAGTAAGAATCGGTGTTTGCATATCAAGGAAATTCTTTTCTTCCATCTTATTGCGAAGATGACGAATAACCTTTGAACGAATTACAAGGTTTTCGTGATTTTTAGGATTACGAAGGTCAAGGTAACGATATTTAAGACGAACTTCATCCTTGCTCTGTCTTGATGCTCTGACATCAAACGGGAGCATATTCTTACTCTTACCTAAAATCTGCAAACTGTCGGCAACAAGTTCAACATAACCTGTTGCAATCTTTTCATTTACTGTATCAGAGTCACGCTTTTCAACGATACCACTTACTGAAATAACAGTTTCACGGTTTACATTTTTCACTAATTCCTCATTGTGAATAACAACCTGTGTAACACCCGTATAGTCACGGATGTCAACAAAGATAACGCCACCGTGGTCACGGACAACATCAACCCATCCTGCTAATTCTACAGTTTGACCAATGTGTTTGTCACGGATGTCGTTACAGAATAGAGTTCTGTACATAGTTTTTACCTCCAAATTAGTTCCCGAAACAAAATAAATAGCCCCGGGAATACATAAAATATTCCCGGGACGAGTAATTAAAAATAAATACCCGCGGTGCCACCCGCATTGATACACAAAAAGCATATCCTCTTTTAATATTAAATTAGTTTTTGCCATCAGAGTGTTCCCGTGCTTACTACTCATCTCAAACGCGCTTTCAGTCGGTGACGCATTCTCCCTGTCAGACTTTCCACAAAAGCCGAGTCTCTGCAAAATATTATAACAAAAAAATTGATTTTGTCAAGATTTTTGAGTTTACAATTATTATATGATTTTTATTTTGTATTATTTCATTTTTTCTTAGTAAAAAAGAATACTTACTATTTATTCCCGCTTAACTTACCTACTTAATGTGCTTGACTTTTATACTCTAAAATGATATTATTGTCAAGCAAAATAAATAGACGCGGATGTGACGGAATTGGCAGACGTGCAGGCCTCAGACACCTGTGGATAATACTTCCTTGTGGGTTCAAGTCCCATCGTCCGCACCAAAAATGAAGTTTACGCAACTGTGTGAACTTCGTTTTTTCTTTTTATATTCATTTTCTCTTTGTTTTTTTATGTAAATGTGATACAATTGGTTTAACGGGAGGGAAAAATATGAAAACTAAACAAATAAGTCCTGAAAAAATGGCTAAAAAGCAACTTCGCAAGGAAAAGGAACTAAAATATTGGGAAAAGCAAAAAGCTCGACCAAAGGGCAACACGTATTTTTGGTATCTTGTGCTTATAATTGCCCTGATTTACGCCGTTGACGAAATTGCATCCCAAATCGGTTCACTTATGCAGACGGAAATCGCCAATACATTTTTCCAAAGTGAAAGTGCTGTTACACTCCTTAACCTTTTGCAGGTTGTGGCAATACCATTCCAGATTATCGGTATTCTTTACAGACCGTTGGCAGACCGTTTCGGAAGAAAGACATTCTTGATTATTAACACATTCGGTATGGCTCTTGCGATGTTCGTGATTTTCCTTTCACAGAATGTGATTATGTACTTTATGGGTGCTTGTATGATTCTTTTCTTTGTACCACACGATATGCATGTTGTGTACATTATGGAATCTGCACCAAGCAAAAGCCGTGCAATAACATATTCCGTTGTTAAATTCTTTGCCAATATGGCAGTTATGCTTGTTCCTCTTCTTCGCAGATGGGTAATGGCATCTGCAGATGAATGGCGTAATGTTTACTTTATTCCTGCTGTTGTAGGTATTGTGGTGTCCCTTATTGCACTTCTCTGTGCAAGGGAAACTGACGCATTTATTGACTCCCGTATCCGCTATCTTAAAATGACCGAGGAAGAATTACAGGCAGAAAAGCTTAAAAAATCTGCACAGGATTCACAGGGTGGCGTTATTGATGCACTTAAATTTGGCTTTAGCCACAAACAACTTCGATGGGTATTCATCTGCTTTGCCCTTGCAGGTATAGGTGTTATAGGTAGTATGAATTATCAGGCTATTCTCACCCACGGTTATGCACAGAGTATTTACGGCTCAAATGCAAAGGAATTTTTAGACCTTGTAAGCGTTAAGGAGGTTAGTCAGGCACTCATTTTATACCCTATCGGTATGGCTCTTTCACAGGTTATTATGGGTTTTATCTCCGACAAAAAAGGCAGAAAAGCAGCAGCAATTACCGTTGCCTCAAACTGTGTTGTATCCTTTATAATCTTTGCTTGGGGTGCAAGAATGAATTTCTTAACACCTGAAATTATCGGATTCTTCTGCGGTACATTCGTTGGTAGCTACTATTCCACAAACGATGTACTTATTATGATGGCAAGTGAATCTGCACCAACAAATCTCCGTTCATCTGCAACTGCGGCACAAACTGTTGTAGGTTTTGCAGGATATGCTGTTGGTTTCCTTACCAATATGGTTTTAGCACTTATTTTTGGCGATGGAATAATTGGTACAGTTGCTCTTTGTCTGCTTGTTCCGAGTTTTGTTGTTACAATTTATGCTCTTATTAAGAAAACTCACGATACAAAAGGCATTGACCTTGATAAGGTTACAGGAACAGAGTGGGATTAATGTAACGCATAGCGTTACAATGAAGTAAATCCTTGCGGATTTGTGAAATATCCTGACGGATGTGAAATAGCTATCGCTATGAAGTATGCCTACGGCATATGAAAAGGATTTACTTTACTTCATATTTACGAAGTAAATACTTCATAATCATCAGATTACTTCATATTGCGTAGCAATATTTCATTTTAAAACAAGATTAACAAAGAACTAACGGAGGGTGATTTTTCACCCTCCGTTTTTTGATTGTTTAGACTTTATTTCACACTATTTATAAATTTCATAAACTGTGCTTTGCCTTCTTCTGTACGGTCAAACACACCGCACTGACCGAGAATTGCAGTAAATACAATACCGATTTCGTCACGGAGAATCTGTTCGCAATTATCAGCGTTGATATTGCTGTATTTTGATTTAATCATATCTGCCCATTCAGCGTGTTTTGCAATTCTCTCGTCTGCTTTAATGTCCTTATTTTCAAGAATTGCATCTTTTAAGATTGCCATTTCTGTTTTAAGACGAGCAGGAAGCACTGCAAGACCCATAACCTCAATAAGACCGATATTTTCTTTCTTGATATGGTGATATTCAGGATGCGGATGGTAGAAACCGTCAGGATATTCTTCTGTTGTAATGTTGTTACGAAGAACAAGGTCTAATTCATATTTACCGTCTCTGAATCTTGCAATCGGTGTGATTGTGTTGTGAATCTGACCATCTGTGTAAGCATAGATAAATGCTTCCTCATCAGTATAATCACGCCAAGTTGCAAGGATTTTACCTGCAAGAGCACACATTCTGTCCGTATCTTCACTCTTGAGACGGATTACGCTCATTGGCCATTTTACGATACCTGCTTCAACATCCGGAAATCCGTCAAACGTGAATTTTTCTTCATAATCAGCTTTTGCCATAGCAAATGTGTAACTACCACCCTGAAAATGCTCGTGAGTAAGAATTGAACCACCTGCGATTGGCAAATCTGAATTTGAGCCAAGGAAATAGTGTGGGAATTTCTTAATGAAATCGCAAAGTCTTCTGAATTTATGTTCAGATATCTTCATTGGAGTATGTGCATCGTCAAAAACGATACAATGCTCATTATAGTAAACATAAGGTGAATACTGTAAAAATGCATCAACACCGTCAAGGCAGATTGGAATAACTCTGTGATTCTGACGAGCAGGGTGATTAACTCGACCTCTGTAACCCTCGTTTTCCTTACAAAGCATACAAGTAGGATATGAGCTCTGCTCCATTTTTGTAGCCGCAGCAATAGCCTTTGGGTCTTTTTCAGGTTTGGCAAGGTTGATTGTAATGTCAATATCACCGTATTCTGTACTTGTTACCCATTTAACATCATTTTTTATTCTGTATTCACGGATATAGTCAGTTTTAAGAGCAAGATTATAGTAATAATCAGTTGCTGTCTTTGGAGAAACTGCGTATTTTTCAGCAAAAGTCTTAATAACTTGTGATGGTCTTGGGGTCAGCACTCCCATTACCTTTGTAT
This sequence comes from Candidatus Fimenecus sp., assembly GCA_045602655.1. Classification (GTDB taxonomy): domain Bacteria; phylum Bacillota; class Clostridia; order Oscillospirales; family Acutalibacteraceae; genus Fimenecus. The sequence continues at coordinate 22,417 of JAZSBY010000061.1, forward strand.
CAAACAAATCTTTATAAACGATTGAATCTTCACAAAGTCCCCTACTGACTGCAAAGTCGAGAATAACCTTTAAAATCTCTTCAAGGTTTTCACTTTTTACTTCTGCACCGGTTTCCATACTGTCCATATCGAGAATTTCAAGTACACGGTTAACTGCCCAGACTTTGTCTGTTTCTTCAATCAAATTTTCTCTTACACCATAAGCTACAAGAGAATTTATTGCTTCATAAATAGTCATAGGAACACTCCTTTTAATAGTCTAATATTATTATAAGGAAAAACAATATCTTTTCAAGATGTTTTTATAAATATGTTGAATATTTTTAAAATTATGATATAATATCCCAGTTATAAATCGAGGTGTGAAATATGGTATGTAATAATATACTTGAAGCAATAGGTCATACTCCCATAATCCGTCTTAACAGAATGGTGGATGAGGACAGTGCCGAGGTGCTTGTTAAATACGAAGGACTCAATGTTGGTGGCTCTATTAAAACAAGAACTGCCTACAATATGCTTAAAGCCGCTGAAAAGCAGGGACTTATTAACAAAAACTCAATTATCGTTGAGCCAACAAGTGGTAATCAGGGTATCGGTCTTGCTCTTATCGGTGCAGTTAAAGGCTATAAAACAGTTATAATTATGCCCGACTCCGTAAGTGAAGAAAGGCGAAAATTAGTAAAACACTATGGTGCAGAGGTTGTACTTATTCACGATGACGGTGATATTGGTAAATGTATTGACGACTGTTTGCAGACTGCTCTTAAAATGCAGGAAGAAAACCCAAATGTCTATATCCCACAACAATTTACAAACCCTAAAAATCCTGAGGTGCATCGTCACCACACAGGTCTTGAAATTCTTGAACAAGTTGCAGAGGAAATTCACGGATTTTGTTCAGGTATCGGCACAGGAGGTACACTCAGCGGTATTGGTGAGGTGCTTAGAAGACAGTACCCCGACATTGAAATCTGGGCAGTTGAGCCACAGAATGCAGCAATTCTTGCAGGCGGTACAATCGGCACACATTTGCAGATGGGCATCGGTGACGGACTTATTCCCGATAATCTTAATCAGAACATCTATGATGATATTTACATTGTTACTGACGAAGAAGCAATTCAGACTGCTCGTGATTTGGCAAGACTTGAAGGAATTATGTGTGGTATTTCAAGCGGTACGAATGTTGCTGCCGCTATTAAACTTGCAAAGAAACTCGGCAAGGGCAAAACTGTTGTTACAGTACTTCCCGACACAGCAGAAAGATATTTCAGCACTCCACTGTTTGAATAATGTGCGCAAAAATAAGGCAGAGGTTTTATCCTCTGCCTTTACTATTTGTTTATCAGAATGGTAACCAGCTTGTTAAAAAATAAACTACATCTGAAAGAAATGCTAAAATTACTAACACTTTATTTTCTCCTCTCGTTTTATATTATGTCAATTGTAACAAAACACTCTGAATTCGTCAAATTGCTACTCTGTTGTTTTTTTAAGCACAATTCTTGCATCAGTTGCAGTAATCACACCGTCGCAGTTAACATCGGCATTTACGAGATTTTCTGTTGGGAAGCAAATCATTCCTGCTGAGGCTTTAAGAATAAGTGTGGCATCAATAGCCGTCACATTTCCGTCACCTGTAACATCACCACTGCCACAAGCGTATGGCATAAGCAACGGAATATCTGCGTTATAGTACATAAACTGTGGATATTGGGGATTGCTGTCAATTGTATATTGTTCCTTGGCTGTAAGCAACCAGATATAGAAATCGCAAGTACCATCGTTATGATTGTATGCGATATGACCCCAGTTTTTAGTAAACCAAGTCTGCATTGGTGCCTGACAAGTGGATGCATCTACAATATTGTCCGGAGAAATCATATTTCTGCCCATATCCACTGCTTGAACATAGTCTGCACCAAGAGTTGTACCCATATCTGCAACTGTTGCAAAACCACTTGTGTTATATGTTTCAATAACGCTGTCCGAATTCCAACGAGCAGTTTTTGTAACAGGTGCTATGTACTTGTTATAATTTGAAGTACAAAAATAGTTAACATCTTCACTTTCAACCATTTTATGCACTCTGTCAGTTGTCTTACTTGCAACTTTTTCATAATACTCATTTACAAATGCTTTGAGTTCAGGACCTGCATCAGGAAGCATTTTTTTCATTGCTTCCTCGAAATGATATTCAGGTACCAAGCACCAGAATGACGGAAGATATCCGAAAACAGGAATTAAAACTTCTTCATAAATTCTGTCCCCTGCTTTCTCGAAAAGGTCATTTGCAAAGAGTGCAAGTTGCTCAAAAATCGGAATATATGGAATGAGAGAAGCATATTCTGTGCTGCCGTAAATACTCTGCACAATCAATCCTGCAAGTGCTTCGCCATCGATTTCAGGATTGCCAATGAAAAGCTGACCAACCATCTCAAGTCCGTTGAATGCTGAATTTGACATTACAAGATTGTATACATCATCATAGCCATAGAGTGCTAAATATGTGTTTGTCATACATCCGCCCATACTTTCAGCACAGATAGAAACCTTGTCGTGGCCTGATTTTACTTTTACCTCTTGTATAAACTGATTAAGGTCTTCTGCAATATCAAACGGATTTGCAGTCCAGTCATAAATAAAAAGATATGAATGATTATCTCCCAATTCTCTGTGAGCAGCCTGAGCAAGTTTGTATTCTGAACCTGTTTCCTCCTCATCAAGGTCAATGTAAGTTTCTACAGGGTCACTTGTGTATCTCTTAACGGTAACAACAGAATCACGGTTCAGGTTGTTATCATAGGCAACAGGTCCGAAAATGTCCGTAACGGCTTTTTTAACTCCTTCAACAAGTGCATCTGTGTCCCCTGTTGCAAGATAATATGTAAGATATGGAATTGCAGGTAAAATACCGCTAACAATATTATCCGTGGAAAAAACTTCGTTTCCCTCACCGTCATAAAGAGTTTCGCCGATGCCTCTTACCTGAACTATGGGTGCTGTACCACAATCACATCTGTTAGTTGCAAATGCCGGTGAAACTGTTAATGTTATTAAGACCATTGCTAAAACAACACTTAAAACAACCTTTGATTTTTTCATAAAATCACTCCAATAATGTATTGAAACAATTTTATCACAAGTTTTTTCCAATTACAACAAGATTATATTTAAAAAATACTTTCAATTTTCTTGTCGCACACTGTAGGTGAATACTGCCACGATTCAATATGTTCCTCATCGCAGTAGTATTTAATGGGTTTAGGTTTACTATTTTCCGGGAATGAATCAACGATAGAAAGCTTTATTTTCATCCTTTCAGGATTGATGCTCTTTATGTAAACACTTGCCGAGTCACCCTCCTCTACATCGTCGGTATATTCTGCAAGTCCTGCAAGATTTGGACTGAGTTCAATAAAAACACCGTATTTCTCTATTGAACGGACAATTCCCCCAACTGTCTGCCCTGCCTTGAAATTACTTGCATTTTCTTCCCATGTGCCGAGTAATTCTTTTAAACTCAAAGTAACTCTGCCCAATTCGTCAATACTTTTCACGACTGCTTTGATAATGGTATTAACGGAAAATCGCACATTAGGATGAGGAATTCTTGAAACAGAAATACTATCTATGGGTAAAAGTGCGGAAATTCCACAACCAATATCACAAAAAGAGCCAAAAGTTTCGTTATGAGTAACTCTCGCTTCGATAACATCACCGGGGCATAAGTTCTTAATGTAATTTTCCATACATTCTTCCTGAACCTGCCTACGGCTTAAAACCGCGGTGCGTGTGCCTACCTCGTCATCCATAAAATCAATAATTTTAAAGCATACAGGTTTATTTACTCTTGAAACTATTGCAATATCTCTGACCGTTCCGTCGGAAATGCCGATTGCACATTCTTCTCGCGGAATTATACCCTCCATAACCCCTAAATCAATGTGTAAGTTATGTTCGTTGTCGCAAAGTGTGACTTTCCCCTCTAATACTTTTTCTGTAAAAAAACACTCACGAAGACCATTCATACTTTCTGTGTATTTTTTGTTTTGCTTTGTGTCAAATAAAATTCCCTCAGGACGGTATTTTTTCATACATCTCACCTTTATTTTTAAAATTGATACTAAAGAATATGAAAGAAACACATAAAAGAGAATAAAAAACTATTTTATTTTTTGGACATTTATGGTATCATATATATTGGTGAAGATTATGGATATTAAAGTAAACGATATTCTTGAAATGAAAAAAGAACACCCTTGTGGTGGTAAACAATTTTTAGTCCTTCGTGCAGGAATGGATTTTCGTGTCCGTTGTGTGAAATGTGACCGTGAGGTTATGGTGCCAAGGGTTAAAATTGAGAAAAATATCAAGAAAGTAATGAGAGATGGAGAAATAGTAAATGTTTGATAAATTATTGGGAATTGAAGCACGATTTGAAAATGTCAACGAACAACTTTGTGACCCACAGACTGTTAGTGACCAACAGTTATATACAAAGTTAATGAAAGAGTTGAAGCAGTTAACTCCTGTTGTTGAAAAATTCCGTGAATACAAAAGTTATAAAGAAACCTTTGAAGAGTCAAAAATGCTCCTTGACGAGGGCGGAATGGACAAGGATTTCAAAGAAATGGTGCAGGAAGAATTTGAAACTGCAAAAGAAATGCTTGATGTATGTTGGGAAGAATTAAAAATCCTTCTTCTCCCCCGTGACCCTAATGATGACCGAAATGTTATTATCGAAATCCGTGGTGGTGCAGGTGGTGAAGAAGCTGCACTTTTCGCAAACTCACTTTTCAGAATGTACACAATGTATGCTGAAGCTCGTGGTTGGAAAATGGAAATACTCAGCGAAAATCCAACTGAATTAGGTGGCTACAAGGAAGTTATTTTCTCTGTTGACGGTGACGGTGCTTATTCCCGCTTTAAGTTTGAAAGCGGTGTTCACAGGGTTCAGCGTGTTCCCGAAACAGAAAGTCAGGGCAGAATTCAGACATCAACTGTTACTGTTGCCGTTCTTCCCGAGGCAGAAGATGTTGACTTTGAGCTTAACCCTGCAGAATTACAGATTGATGTTTTCCGTTCAAGCGGTGCAGGTGGACAAAAGGTTAATAAGACCTCATCTGCTATCCGTGTTACTCACTTACCTACCGGTATGGTTGTTGAGTGTCAAGATGAACGCAGTCAGCACAAAAATAAAGACAAGGCATTGAAGGTTCTTCGTTCAAGACTTTTAGAAATTGAACAGGCAAAGCACGACGCTGAAATTGCAGGTCAAAGAAAGAGTCAGGTTGGTACTGGTGACAGAAGTGAAAGAATAAGAACATACAATTTTCCGCAAGGACGGGTTAGCGACCACAGAATTGGTCTTACACTTTATAAAATCGAGCAGATTATGAACGGTGACCTTGATGAAATCATTGATGCACTCATTACAGCAGATACTGCAGAAAAATTAAAGGCGAATGAATAATGCAAACAGAAGTAATTAACATTACAACTGAATATGAAAGAGCATTAAGGGAAGCTAAAAGGCTCATAAATGACGGTGAGGTTGTGGGAATTCCCACTGAAACCGTTTACGGTCTTGCAGCCAATGCTTTAAACGAAGATGCAGTAAAAAAAATCTTTGTGGCAAAGGGCAGACCAAGTGACAATCCTCTCATTGTGCATATTGCAAAATTTGAGGATTTAGAGCCACTCGTAGCCGAAATTCCTGAAAAAGTTAAAATTATGGCAGATGCCTTCTGGCCTGCACCTCTTACAATAATTATGAAAAAGAGTGACAAGGTGTCAGACGTTGTTTCAGGAAATCTCAACACAGTTGCTGTTCGTATGCCAAAAAGTGACTATGCAAGAGCCATAATCGAAGCCACAGGTTGTCCCCTTGCTGCACCATCGGCAAATCTTTCGGGTAGTCCGAGTCCCACAAATGCCAGATATGTATACGAAGATATGAACGGCAGAATTCCACTGATTATTGACGGTGGAAATTGCGAAATCGGTGTTGAATCAACTGTTATTTCCTTTGCGGAAGAACCGCCAAGACTTCTTCGTCCCGGTGGTGTTACACTTGAAGAAATGACTGAGTTAATCGGTGAAATCGTAGTTGACGATGCTGTACTTAACAAATTGGATGAAGGTGCTGTCGCCTCTTCCCCCGGTATGAAATACAAGCATTACGCACCAAGTGCCGACATTACAATCATAAAAAGTGGTTTTGAATATTTTAAATCATTTTGCGAAAGTGAAAAAAATGTAACTGCATTATGCTTTGATGGTGAAAATGAACACCTTAACTGCAAAGCTGTTACTTATGGAAAAGAAAATGACGGATATTCACAGAGTGCAAGGCTTTTTGATGCTCTACGAGAGTTGGACGAAATGGGTGCTACCAAAGTCTATGCTCGTTGTCCCGAAACCAAGGGAATGGGATTGGCGGTGTATAACCGTTTAATCCGTGCAAGTGGGTTTAAAATTAAGGTGATATAATGAAAATAATTGGTCTTACCGGACTTACCGGTGCGGGAAAAAGCACCGTAGCACAAAAGTTAATGGCTTATGGCTGCTATCACATTGATGCTGACAAAGTTGCCCGTGATGTAATAAACAACAGTGAAGATGTCAAGAATAAACTGAAAGAGCGTTTCGGTGACGATGTAATAAATCCTGATGGTACTACAAACCGACCACTACTCGCTGCTCGTGCTTTTGCTGATACAGAAAGCACAAATGCTCTGAATAGTATCACTCACCCTGCTGTGACAGAAGAAATAAAGTCCATTATCAAAGATATGGAGGAAGTAGGTTATCGTGGTGTGATTATTGATGCTATTGCACTTTTTGAAAGTGGTGAAGATGCACTTTGCGATTTCACGGTTGCTGTAGTTGCCCCTAAGGAAATCCGTCTTGACCGAATTATGAAAAGGGATAACATCACAGAAGAAAAGGCACTCCTGCGTATCAATGCACAGAAAGACGAAAGCTTTTTCACTAAAAAAGCCGATTTTGTATTGTGGAATTATCCGCCTTATGATATAAATGTAGAAATAAAACCAATAACATTACAACTTGGATTATAATCCGAAAGGAGAAAATAAAAATGGAACTTAACGAAATGAAAAAAGAGCTTTTTTATGAGCCAAAACACGCTATGGAAACTGTTGATGATGCAGTTGTAAAGGCTGCCGACGATTTCTGCGAGGGCTACAAGGCTTATCTCGACTTTGCAAAAATTGAAAGAGAATCTGTTGAATTCTTTGTTGCAGAAGCTGAAAAAAGAGGTTACACAGAATTTGACAACACAAAGAAATATAACCCGGGTGACAAGGTTTACTATAACAACAGAAACAAGGCAATTATCCTTTGCGTTTTCGGTAAAAAGAGCATTGCGGAAGGTGTTAAAATCTCTGCTGCTCATATTGACTCACCCCGTCTTGACCTTAAACCAAACCCACTTTATGAGGATTCTTCACTTGCATATTTCAAGACTCACTACTACGGTGGAATCAAAAAATACCAATGGACGGCTATTCCGCTTGCACTCCACGGAGTTGTTATTAAAGCAAATGGTGAAAGTGTAAAGGTCAATGTTGGTGAGGACGACAATGACCCTCAATTCTGTGTTACTGACCTTCTCCCGCACTTAGCACAGGAACAGATGAAACAGACAATGAGTGACGGAATTAAGGGTGAACAGCTCAACATTCTCATTGGCTCCCGTCCATTCTCAAAGGATGAAGGTAGCGACAAGGTTAAACTCAATATCATTAAAATTCTCAATGAAAAATATGGTATTACTGAAGGTGATTTCTTAAGTGCAGAACTCGAGCTTGTACCCGCATTCAAGGCTCGTGACATCGGTTTTGACAGAAGTTTAATCGGTGCTTATGGTCACGACGACAAGGTTTGTGCATATCCTGCTGCACAGGCAATCTTCAATATTGAAAACCCTGAATTCACTTGCCTTACCGTTCTTACTGACAAGGAAGAAATCGGCTCTGACGGTAACACAGGTCTTAACTCATCATATATGAAGTATTTCATTCACGACCTGGCTTGTATGGGTGGTGTTGAGCCTTGGAGAGTGCTTTCAAAGTCAGAATGTCTTTCTGCTGATGTAAACGCTGCATTTGACCCGACATTCCCGGAGGTTAGTGAGAGAAAGAACTGCTCATTTGTGAACAACGGTGTTGTTATTACAAAATACACAGGTGCTCGCGGTAAGAGTGGAACAAGCGACGCATCCGCTGAGTATATGGGCAAAATCCGTAGAATGTTAAATGCTAACGATGTTGTATGGCAGATTGGTGAACTTGGTAAAGTTGATGCAGGTGGTGGCGGTACGGTTGCTATGTATGTTGCTAACCTTGACATTGATACAATTGACCTTGGTGTGCCTGTACTTTCAATGCACGCACCTATGGAAGTTGTTTCAAAGCTTGATGTCTATATGGCATACCGTGCATTTAAAGTGTTCTTCGAACAGAAATAGATTGTATCACACAGTAGGGCGGGGTCAAGACCCCGCCCTACCATTTTTATGCTACAATAGAATTGGTTGTGGTTGCTTGTTTGTTGCAAGCACTTCCCTTACTGTGTCAGGTATATATCTGAAATCTGCCACGATGGAGTTGGGCTTATTGATATAATCGTCCTGCTCCATTGGGACAAAATAGATGTTCTTACTGTTCATTAAAAGTCCTATGTTCTTTGCCGCTGCACCCAACGCGTCATTTGTTGAAACTGCGATAATAACAGGTCGCCCGTTTCTGAGATGTGCCTTTGTAGCAAGTGTTACAGAGGTGTCACTTATTCCGTTAGCAAGTTTTCCGAGGGTGTTACCCGTGCAAGGAGCAACAACCAAAACATCTAATAATTCCTTTGGGCCTATTGGCTCGGCACCCGTTATTGTGTGAATTATTTCTTCCTTGCAGATTTTCTCAATCTCATCGTTAAACTCCTTTGCTTTGCCAAATCTTGTATCCGTATTATATGCTGTATGTGACATAATGGGGATTACCTTGTAACCCTCATCTACTAATTTTTTCATTTGTGGGATTACCTTTTTGAATGTGCAGAAAGACCCGCAAAGAGCAAATCCCACAGTTTCTTTTTCCATTGTTATTCCTCCCTTTGCGAGATATTTTTACCTATTATTTCCCCTGCTGTTTTTGGTGTGTATTTTCCGGGCAATCCCATTGCCTTGACAACATCTACACCGTGTTTTCGTGCTATATCAAAGTCAAGTCCGAACGGTGCAGAGGCAAGTTCAATAATTTTGCTTCCCCTTTTCATATTCACAATGATTTCTTCGTGAATAATATGGGCAGGAACGGTATTTATTACAATATCAAACTCCCCTACAAGTTGTGAAAGTGATGTTAGTGGTTCTGACTTGCACCCCTTGATTGTTGCGTCTTCTCTTTGTGATGGATTTCTTGCAAAAACTGTCACATCACAGGAAAGGGCTTTTAAAACTGCAACCGTTTCCTTTGCAACTCTGCCAAAGCCTGTTACAGCATATTTACCCAAGGGAAGGGCAAAATCAATGTGTTCAAGAATAATTTTTAATGCACCAAAAGCAGTTAAGACTGCATTTTTTTCAATAAAGGTCCGGTCATAGTAATCATAAAACGGAATTTCACTCTCCCTTAGTCGCGAAAGCAATTCGCCCTTGATTATTCCACCGAAAACAAGATTTCTTCTTCCTAAAAAGGAAAACAGACGGTCAATGGAAATCTCTTTTTTAGAAAAAGGCATAAATATAGTCTTATCGTTTCTTGTGGCGGGTAACGGCAGGATAACAACGGTGTCTTCTCCTATTATGCCTTTAAGTTTATCAGTATCCTCGTCCCAATCAAAAAGGCCATAGGAATCTACTGTGAACCCCTTTTCCACAAGATACTCTTTAAGATATTTTTGTCTTTTATCCCCACCAACTATAACAATATTTCTTGTTTTCATTTACAACTCACCTAACCTTTATAGTACTATGGTATGTTTTTTGAGAAAATTTGGTGATTAGGTGTTTAAATTTTTTAAAAGATGTATTATAATAATGGGTGGTGATTAAAATGAATGAAATTACAAAAGTTTTAGAAACTGTAAAAACAATACATTTCATAGGAATTGGTGGCAGTGGTATGTGTCCCCTTGCAGAAATTCTTCATAGCAAGGGCTATACTCTCCAAGGCTCTGACAATAATGAAAGTTCAATTGTTGAGCGTATCCGTAAAATGGGTATCAAGGTTATGATGGGACAAAGAGCAGAAAACATTGAGGGTGCTGAAATGGTAGTTTATTCTGCTGCTATTTCAAGGGAAAACCCTGAACTCAAAGCAGCAATTGAGAGTGGTATTCCAACATTCCAACGAGCAGAATTATTAGGTGAGATTTCACGCCAATTCTCTAACTGTATCGGTATCTGTGGTACTCACGGAAAGACAACTGTTACATCATTAACTGTACAAACAATGCTCCGTGCTGGTCTTGACCCCTCTGCAGTTATTGGTGGCAAATTGCCACTCACAAACTCCTATGGTCGAGTAGGGCAAACTGAAACCATCGTTATGGAGTCCTGCGAATATCAGGATACATTCCTTAAAATGAGTCCTGATGTTGCTGTTATTCTTAACATTGACGAGGACCACCTTGAATACTTCAAAACAATGGAAAACCTTATTTTGAGTTTCACAAAGTTTGCTTCTTCTGCTACAAAAGCAATCATTTATAATGGTGACGATGAAAACACCCTTAAAGCCATCGCTGACATTAAGGGTAAAGAGATGATTTCATTCGGTTTTAACAGCAAAAACGACTATTACGCAGAAAATGTTGAGGAGTACAAAGGTGCATTCACAAAGTTTGATGTTATGTACAAGGGTGAAAAGCTTGGTAATGTGGAACTTTCAATCCCTGGTATTCACAATGTACTCAATGCACTTGCTGCAATTGCATCTTCGATTTATTCAGGTGCAAAGTTTGAGGATTGCATTAAAGGCTTGCAGGAATTCAAGGGTGCAGGTCGTAGATTTGAGGATTTGGGAACATACAACGGAATTGACTTTATTGATGACTATGCTCACCACCCTGCTGAACTTAAAGTTACACTTGAAGCCGCTATGAAAATGGGTTACAACACAGTTTGGGCAGTTTTCCAGCCTTTTACATATTCAAGAACTGCTATGCATTTTGATGAGTTTGTTGATGTGCTTAAAATCCCTGACAGATGTGTTATGACGGAGATTATGGGGTCAAGAGAAGTTAATACTTATGATATTTACACATCACAATTAGCAGAAAAAATTCCAAATTCCGTTTGGTTCAACACTCAGGAAGAAGTTGCTGACTATGTTGTGAAAAATGCAAAAGCTGGTGACTTAGTCCTCACAATGGGTTGTGGCGACATTTATAAATCTGCATTTATGATGATTGAGAGATTAAAAAATGGTACAGTTTAATAATTCCTGGGATATACTCTTAAAAGACGAATTCCAAAAGCCATATTATCTCAATTTGAGAAAATTTTTGGTGCAGGAATATAAGTCACAAACCATATATCCCCATATGAATGATATTTTCAATGCCTTAAGATACACGGACTACAAGGATGTTAAAGTGGTAATTCTTGGACAAGACCCATATCACCAGCCAAATCAGGCACACGGACTTTGTTTTTCCGTAAAAAAAGGTGTTAATCCCCCACCATCATTACAAAATATGTATAAGGAAATCTATGCAGAATATGGCTACACAATCCCCACACACGGAGAACTTACATATTGGGCAGAACAAGGTGTTCTTATGATGAATGCGGTTTTAACTGTAAGGGAAAGCCAACCAAATTCCCACAAAGGAATGGGTTGGGAAATTTTTACTGACAATGTAATTTCATTACTTAACCAAAGACCTGAACCAATGGTATTCTTGCTCTGGGGTGCAAATGCAAGAGCAAAAAAGAAAATCATCACAAATCCAAATCATTTAGTGTTGGAATCTGCTCACCCCAGCCCACTTTCAGCATATAACGGTTTTTTCGGCAACGGTCATTTCAAAAAGGCAAACGAATTCCTGAAACAACACAATATGACGGAAATAGATTGGCAGATAAAATAATAGAATTCACCTTGTAAGTTTGCAAGGTGAATTTTTTATACTTATTTAATTATTTGGGTTAAAACACCATCTTCCAAATCCTTGATATTGTAAATGTGCTCCATAACATCAAAGGTTTCTTCAAGGTTACGTCGTGCATTTACCCAACCCTTCCCATCGGTTATCCATACAAAATCAAATCCATTTACAGTTTCTGCTTCCCACGCTAAAGTCTTATAACTGCGAGCCGTTTCATTAAGTTTACTTCCACCACCTGCATAGAAATTAGTTTCAATACCATAGATGTGATTTGAAGTTTTTATAACAAAATCGAACCTTTTTTCTGCCCTTCCTTGATTAGATATTGCTGATAAGTCAGCACCCCATTTTTCTGTAATTTGACTAATAGTTATTTCCTTAAAATAAGTAACATTTTTTATAAAGCCAGCTTTTTGGATATAGTTTTCAACCAAATCTTCCATCAAATGTCCGCCACGGTTTTTTCTGCCGTTAGAATCAAGTCCTGTTTCAATACCTGTGACATAGTCCACTAAATTATTGATAATATGATTTTCTAACAAATCAAACAAACCCGTTTCACGCATAAAATATGAATAATCTTTATAATACTTATGACTATTGGGCTGATATTTTCCAAAGTCAAACCTATAGAGCTGACCACCATTTTCGTCTTGACAATAAATCTCATCTGCTCTAACAGCTAACAGAATTGGAATACACTTTAAAATTTGTGGATATCCCCTTAATAAGTTTTTAAAATCTTCTTCAATATTTTTTGAACCAATAAGCGAATTCAAAATATTTAGTTCTACCCTTATGCTATCCACATTTCTATGTACTTTTTCAAAATCCGTATAATATTTATAATCTGCTATGCTCTCACGAAAAGTTGATAACCAGCTATTAAAATCTCTTTTCATGGTATCCTCCTCAATAATTACAAATTAAAAGTTCGCTTATTTTTCCTCTGTTGTCACCTTTGCTGTTTATTGCTCGATTAGCAAAAACTCGGTTTATATTTAGGTCTGAATATAAATCATCAAAGAAATTATCATTTACATCGGTATTCTTTGGGTCAGAGTTGCTTGCCATTACCTTTGCAAAGTTAATTGATTTAATAAACTCACCTAGCCTTACTTGTTCCGCATCATTAAATTCTTCTGCATTGTATGATGTAAACTCTGCTGTTCTTGTCAACGGTCTATAGGGTGGGTCAAAATACACAAATGTATTTTCATCAACTACATCTTTAACTGTTGAATAATCTCCCTCTAAAACAGTTACTTTTTTTAATAATGTTGAAACTGTTTTAAGGTTGTCCTCATCACAAATTTTAGGATTTTTATATGAACCCATTGGAACATTATATAATCCTTTTTTATTTACACGATACAAACCGTTAAAACAAGTTTTGTTAAGATATACAAACAATCCTGCACGAACTACCGAATTATTGTCATTTGAATTTTGAATTTTAGAATTATACTTTTCTCTTTGTTGATAATAATATTCTTTTCTTTCTTCGTCACTTTTGTTTAAATGAATTGTTTCATATTGTGATAATAAGTCGATTAGTTTCTCAACATCGTTTTGAATTACCTTGTAAAGATTTATCAACTGTATATTAGTATCGCAAATATAGATTTCTTCCATTTCATAGTTATTAAGTATATCAAACAATACTGCACCTGCACCGACCATTGGTTCGCAGTATTTTTTTATACTTATACCCAATTCATTCGGATAAAACCCTCTTATAGTCGGAAGAAGTTGACCTTTACCGCCTGCCCATTTTATAAATGGTTTCGCCGAGGATTTCTTCTCATAGCGGAGTGTTCTGCGGTCAACCGGTTTTTTTGCATCACTTGGTATAACCCACATATTACCAAGCATTGTTACATTTGGTATTCTGTTTTCCTGACATAGTGTAATAACTCGTCTATGTGATATATTCCATTTTTCTGCAGCAGTACTTGCAGTCATATAGTCAATCATAGAAACACCCCCATAATGTTAAATTCATTATATTCCAAAACTGGAATAATAGCAAGGTCTTTCTTTATAATTTGCACAAGAAAACGGACAGTTCGCTTGAACTGTCCGTTTAATCTTTTTCTCTAATTATTCTTCTCTTTCAATGCTCTTTCTTTATCCTTCTTTAAGAATGCAAGCATTGGGATAAAGATGAATATCGCAATAATTGCGGCGTAAAGGAACATTGATTCTGTAGGCAGAACTTTTACTGCACCATTTTCCATATATGTAACACTTGAATTTTTTGCTGCAATATTGCCTATTGTAGGGCCGATAATTCTTGGTATAAAAAACAGGAAAATCATTCTTATACCCTGGAAAAGACCAACCTTATCTTTAGGAATGTTATCACGAACAGTTGCACCGAACTGAATCATAATAATAATGTATCCTATAAGTCCGGGTGTTAAGCCTATAATAATACCTACAATATTCTTTGTAGATGAAAGAATTAAAAGACCTACAACAATACAAATAACACTTGGAATAAATGACAATGCCTTATTCTTTGCATAAGCCTTCATCAGAACTAAAACTACAACGGCTACAATAAGAATTGCGATTATTGTAGGTATAATTACCGAACTTGAAGCAAGATTGACACCTTTGTTTGCAGGAATAACAACTGATGCGATATAGATGAAAAGATATGGATAGAATGCCTGATACGCACAGTTGAAAAGACAACCTGACAAAAGCATCAAATAAAGGTTACTGTTTTCCTTAACAGAACTTGGCTTAAATCCGTAAAAAAGGTCTGACCAGTAACTTGATTCCGTTTCACTCTTCTTTCTTTTTCTTCTGGGATTATCAATAAGAAGAAATCCGAGAGTTCCTAAAACAATTGAAAATCCACCAAGGAATACGGAAACATCACTGTATTCCATTCCCCCTGATTGGGCTCTTGAAACCAAATATGTAATAAGAGCAGTTGAAACAAACCCAGCAAGTGTAAACACAACTTCAATTTTTGCGGATGTTTCCGGAGTTGAAACATCTGTAATCCACGAACTGAAAACCGCATCACTGACAGTTGAACGCAAAACGGTCAAAACAAGTGAAAATCCAATGATGATTATAGCTGTAACAGTTATTATTTCAGACATCTGAACAAGTCCAAAAAAGTTTCCTACATTTCCACCTCTCACACGACTGAAAACCAACATAACTATGCCCCAGACGATATATCCAACTGAAACAAATACCTTTCTGTTTTTCATTTTCTCACTGAGAGTACCCATAACAAATGTTGTAATTACTGACACGACAGCTGATAATGAAGCAATAAGATTAACAGTATCAGTCAATGTAAGTGATGCACCCATTGAGCCATCCTTGAAGGTAGTATTGTTCAAATAAAGGCTTAGATAGATACCTTCAACTCCACCGACAACAGTACCCATAAATAAAAACAGGATTATTGTTATCCAGGTTTTTATTGAAAGCTGTCCTTTTTTATTACCCATAAGTTCACCTCCGGAATTTTGTTCTGAATATCAAAAACGCCCATTTTCAGGCGTCTTGATTTACATTTTATTTAGCGTTTTTCTTTTCTTTTCTAAGAAGTGCAATCATGGGAATAAACACGAACAATGCTACAACACCTGCATAAAGGAAAATTGCCTTTGTCGGAAGCACATCGTCAGCACCTGTTGTATTCTTTGTTGCAATATTACCAAGAGTAGGTCCGACTACCATTGGGATAAGAACAGAGAATACCATTCTGATACCTTGGAAGAGTCCTACATTATCCTGCGGGGTATAGTCACGAGTTGAAGCACCGAGCTGAATTGTAAGAACAAGATAACCGATAAGCACAGGAGCAATACCTATGATAATTGTAAGAAGATTTGTTGATGTTGAAAGAATGAAAAGACCTACAACCAAGAGTGCTGAACTTGTAAGGAAAGCAACAGACTTACTCTTTTCTGCAACCTTCATAAGAATTACGATACCAGCTACAATTGTAACTACCGAAATAACCGCAGGAAGAATAATTCCAACTGAAAGGAAGTTTACACCTGCATTTGCCGGTAAAACAACATCACCAAGGTAAACGAAGAGATATGGGAAGAACACCTGGAATGCAATATTGAAAATGCAAAGAGCGGAAAGAACTAAATAAAGTCCGCTGTTTTCTTTAATAACACTTGGTCTGAAACCATAGAAAAGGTCAGCCCAATAGCTTGTGTTTTTCTTTTCTGCATTCTCAAATTTCTTTGGATTATCAATAAGGAACACACCTGCAACACCAACAATTGCAACAATAGCACCCATACCAACAAAGAATACGCTGTATGAAATGGTACCGCCTTGTGCCAGTGAACCCACAACCATAATTACAGCCATAGCAATAAAGCCCATAAATGTAAAAGCTGTTTCTACTTTTGGACGAGATTCAGGAGTTGTAACATCAGTTACCCAAGCATTAAACGCAGAGTCATTACTTGTTGAACCCATAAATGTCATAATCATATCCATAATTACAACAATCCAAGCAGTAACAGTAATAATTTTACCGGGGTCAGTAAGGCCAAAAAGATTTGCTACATTTTCTTTTGTGATAAATCCGAAAAGTGCAGTTACAATACCCCAAGCAATATAGCCAAATGAGATAAATGCTTTACGATTTCT
>JAZSBY010000062.1:0-16287 GCA_045602655.1 Candidatus Fimenecus sp.
TGTGCGTTTACAAGGAATTCACCCATAAGACCTTTTTCACCTGTAGCCGGGTCTCTTGTGAAAGCAACACCGGTACCGCAATCGTCACCCATGTTACCGAAAGCCATAGCCTGAACGTTAACAGCTGTACCCCATGAATAAGGGATATCGTTGTCACGACGGTAAACATTTGCACGAGGGTTGTCCCATGAACGGAAAACTGCTTCAACAGCACCCATAAGTTGTTCTCTTGGGTCTGATGGGAAGTCTTTACCAATCTTTGCTTTGTATTCAGCTTTGAACTGAGCTGCAAGTTCTTTAAGGTCATCAGCTGTAAGCTCAACGTCCTGAGTAACGCCTCTGTCCTCTTTCATTTCGTCGATAAGTTCTTCAAAGTACTTCTTACCAACTTCCATAACAACGTCAGAATACATCTGAATAAATCTTCTGTAGCAGTCGTATGCCCAACGAGCATTACCTGACTTAGCTGCCATAACTTCAACAACTTCTTCGTTAAGACCAAGGTTGAGGATTGTGTCCATCATACCTGGCATTGAAGCACGAGCACCTGAACGAACTGAAACAAGGAGTGGGTTCTGTGTATCACCGAATTTTTTGCCGGTGATTTCTTCCATCTTGTCGATGTACTCCATAATTTCTGCCTGAATGTCATCATTGATTTTTCTGCCATCCTCATAATACTGTGTGCAAGCTTCTGTTGTAACTGTGAAGCCCTGAGGAACTGGGAGACCGAGACTTGTCATCTCTGCAAGGTTAGCGCCTTTACCACCGAGGAGTTCACGCATTGTAGCGTTACCCTCTTTGAAAAGGTAAACAAACTTTTTGCTCATTTTTATACCTCCAAAAAATTATTAACAATATTAACTTAAATGTATCAATACGCATTGACACACTTAACCTTATAAATTGTAACAAAAAACATTTTCTTTTTCAATAGTTTTTCCCTATTTTTTTCCACCATTCGCATTTTGTTTGTTAATAGACAAAAATAGTTCTTTTTCGTAATAGACTTTTGGTGTTTTTTGTGATATATTTTAGGTTAGATATTAGATTTAAGGTGATAACTTTGGAACTTCTCAATTATGAAATATTAAATGCCAGTGGTGAAGCAAGTAAATCCACTGTGCCTATGTTTGTTTTTGACACATATCCTTGCTTTATAGACCTTGCTTTTCCAAAAAGTATGAGTGTCCACGATGTTGTTGTGGTTTTTCCCGAGAATATTGAAGTTAATTATACAATTTTTTCAAGCCTTGATGGTGTTAACTTTTACAAAAAAGGTAAAAGCCCTAAAATTGCAAGATACCTGCGTATTTTTGTAAAATACTATGGTGGAGAAAAAGTAACAATCAACAATATCGAGGTTTTGGGTGAGGATTGTAAATTTCCATCCAAAAAAGGTGTTTTTCACGAGTCTGAGATATTTGAGAAGTCAGAATTTGCAAAGGAAATTACAGATGATGAAATTATCCGGGATGTTAATGGAATTATCGGCAGAACCATAGGCGAAAATTATGTGGAACAATTTGATTTACGCCTTGACAGACGACTTAAGGACGAATATTTTTCTATTGCAAGCTTGCGTGGCAAAATCGTGCTTACCTCCAACTCCGGTTTAGGTCTTGCATCTGCTTTTAACTGCTACCTTAAAGAGATTTGTAACTGTCATATTTCAAGATTTGGCAAGCAAGTTAATTTACCAAAGACCTTACCTGCTGTAAGCGGGAAAATAGACCGTACAACAAAATTCAAATACAGATATGCTTATAACTACTGCACACATTCATATTCAATGGCTTTCTGGACAGAAGAACAATGGCAGAAAGAAATTGATTTTCTTGCTATGAATGGTGTTAATCTTGTTCTTGACATTCTTGGAATGGAAGAAGTCTACAGAAGATTTTTAACTAAACTCGGTTATCGGCATCGTGAAATCAAGAATTTTCTTGTTGGTCCCTCATACTATGCTTGGTTTTATATGAGTAACATCTGCAGTATCGGTGGTCCGATTCATGATGATTTCTTCTTTGAAAAATGCTATATGGCGAGAAGAAACCACCGCAGGATGCAGGTTCTCGGAATGAATGTTGTGCTACAGGCATACACAGGAATTGTGCCTCGTGATATTAAGAAAAAAGACAGAGATGTTGATGTAATCGAACAGGGAAAATGGAAAGGAATTGAACGACCTTTAATCATTTGTCCTGATAGTGTTAAGTATGTTAAATATGCTCAACTTTTCTACGAATGTCAAAAAGAGGTTTTTGGTGATATAACACATTTCTACGCAGGTGATGTTTGTCACGAGGGCGGAAAGCTCAACAAAAGTTCTGCAAAGGACAGCTATAAAAATGTTATGGAAAGTATGCTTTCTTTTGACAAAGATGCTATGTGGATTGTTCAATGCTGGGCACTCAATCCAAACAAGGTTTTCACAAAAGCCGTAAAACCTTACCGTGATAACCATATTCTTATGCTGGATTTGAATACTGATAAAATCAACCACAACGCAAACAAATTCAGTCGTCTTGCAAAATACGGAAATGTACTTTGCGGGCTTTTAAACAACTTTGGTGGTCGTCACGGAATTTACGGAAATGTAAATGAAATTCCAAAAATGGTTAAAACGGCATCGGAAAGACCTAATTTCAAAGGTATTGCCCTTACATCTGAAAGCACAAATGTTAACCCCATTGTTACGGATATTTTCTTTTCAACCATCTGGGAAGACATTGACGATGTTAAAGGTTGGGCAAGAAAATATGCACTCAGGCGATATGGTAAGGAGAATGAACATATTAACGAAAGTATGGAAATCCTTTTGAAAACTGCCTATGGCAGTGACAACGGACCGCTAAGTTTTGGTGCAACGGAAACCATGGGTTGTCGTCGTCCCCTTGACCCTGAAAGCAAAATGTTTACTGCCCGTGGTACAGTTAAAATTCCGTATTCAAAAGATGATTTTGACAAGGCTGTTATGCTTTTCCTGAAAGATTACGACAAATTCAAGGATAATGAATGTTACATTTATGATGCAGTTGACTTATTACGGCAGTCCATCGCAAACAAAATGACATCACTTGTAAGAAAAACTGTTTCTGCGTATAAGAGTAAAGATTATCTCGTATGTGTTGAATATGGGGACAAGCTCTTATCCCTTTCAGACACTCTCGACAGAGTATTGCTCAACAGCAAGGATTTCACTTTCTCTTCATACATTGAGCCTGTTGAAGAATACACAGACAAGCTTGATGATTTCACCAAGGAACTATATATGATAAATGCAAAGGCACTAATCACCACCTGGTATTGCAGACTATTATCTGATGACGGTAATCTCCACGATTATGCACACCGTCAGCTTGGCGACCTTGTGAACTCATTCCACAGAATGCGTTGGGAAAAGTTTATGGAACAAGTTAAAGCTGAAATGGATGGCGGAAAGCCACAGGATATTGACTGGTTTAAGGTAGAATGGGACTGGGTGCTTGGTGACACAAAATACACCAAAAAAGTTCGTGAGGATAGTTTAAAAGCACTTGGAAAACAGGTATTGGAGAAATAAATATGTTGCAGAAATCCAAAAAAATTAAAGCAATAAAGTTTTTTCTTATTTGTTTTGTTGCCATTAGTTTGATTTTCCTTAGCGTGAATTTCTATCAAAATCAACATATTCAAGTACATGAAATAACCATAACAAGTGAACTGACACCCCAGGATTTTATAGGATACAGAATTGCTCATATTTCTGATTTACACAATGCAGAAATCGGTGACGGAAACGAAAAACTACTGTCAGCAATCAATAAAGTTTCACCCGATATAATCGTTATTACGGGGGATATTATTGATTCAAGAAGAACTGATGTGCAAGTTGCTGTAGATTTTATAAATAAATCAGCAGAAATAGCACCTGTTTATTATGTTACAGGAAATCATGAGTCACGTGTTGGTGCAGAAAACCACATTGATAATTTCCCACTCAACGAGAGTATCACCATTCTTCATAATGAAAATGTATTATTGCAAAAAGGTGAAAGTAAAATACAACTAATTGGTGTTGATGACCCTAACTTTGTTAATTCTGTTAATAGCATCGACTATATGAATAGTTCGCTTGCAGAATATAAGGATAATGAGCATTTTAAAATTCTTTTATCCCACCGTCCTGAACTTTTTGAAACTTATATTGATAATAATATAAATGTTGTTTTCTCTGGACACGCACATGGTGGACAAATTCGCTTGCCATTTATTGGTGGAGTATTTGCACCGCACCAAGGCTTATTTCCAGAATACGACTCGGGCATTTATACTGAAAGCAACACGAATATGATTGTGAGTCGTGGTATTGGTAACAGCTTATTTCCATTTAGGGTTAACAACCCACCCGAAATAATAATTGTAACATTGGATAAATAAAATCAAGAGTACGGAATTATAATTTCCGTACTCTTTTTTGTTGCAAACGGCGGGGCGTCGAGGACGCCGACCCCTACGGTTTTTAATATTTTTAATAAACAAAAGAACTCGACAAATTCAAATTTGTAATGCAAACAATAAAGCGGGGTATTGACCCCGCCCTACCATTATATGTTGACTTTTGGAATTCAATTCGTTTTAAGGCGAATTGAAGTTACCGAATATGCCGGCATAGTGTAATTAAATTGATTGGAGAATCCGTCAAGAGTAAATTCTTCCATTGTGCAGACCTGCTCTTGTCCGAGAATATTATCATTCTTGAGTGAGTCACCTGCAACCTGATTGATAGTTGCTGTACCATTGATATTTGCATTATCAATATTAACCGCCACAGTACTTGCTTTTTCAGTAACATTTACAAGTTTGATTATAACATCGCCATTATCATCCGTGCTTACAACGGTATATGCATAAGCCTCGGCACCATTGGTGAATGTGTAATCCACATAAAGTTCACCGTCAATATAACCTTTCACATTTGAGCCGGAAACCTCAAGTTTAATCTCATAGGTTTTTCCTGTTTCTACTGTGAACGGCTTAACTGTGCCTAAAATCTTATCGGTTTTTACACCTTTTTCTATCTGTTGAAGTGCTGAAATTGTATTGTCCCAACCGCCGATATTCCAGAAATAACAATTATTTTTATCCTGTACAGCAAATGGGATAATAAAGCCTTCGCCACCTTCAAGCTTTTTTGCTTCAACTGTGTAGCAATAGTTTTCCCAATCTGTTTCACCGAAATATGCAACGCTACCGTTATTGCCGTAAGCCATATTGGTTGTTGTGTTTACAAGTGCACCACGCTTAATTTTCCACTCACCGTCTGTGGGGAATTCCCATCTTGATTTTGCAATATGTGTAATAAAGCTTGCTTTGCCAAGTGTTCTGCCGTTGTCAAGGCTTGTCACTCTTACATTATCAAATTCTGCAGATGTGTACCAAGTGCCCACACCAACTTTACCCGTGAGGTTAACATCGGGAACTTTTGCCCCTGTAAGTGTATGATTAAGCACTGCTGTGCCTTGATTTCGTGAAAAGAGTTTTTGAACATGATAGTTAATGGACGGAGTTACCTGATGACTATTGAACCAGATAAGGTCAGGTGCCCAATGAGTTGCAGTGAGGTTACCGAATAACGGTGCATAAGCTGCCATCTCAACAATGTCACCGTTTCTTTCAAGACCTGTCATATATGCTGCTTCACTCAATGCCGAATTAAGGGTGTTGCTCCAAGAAGCATACTCACCAACAAAGACTTTAAGACCACCGCCATAAATGGTATCCGTCATATTTTCTACATTTCTCTTGTAGTTTTCATCATCGTAGTAGTTGGCATTTTCAAGGAACCACGCAGGGTCATTATAGTAATGGTGGTCAGTTGCACCTGCAAAGTCAGATGCATTTGTTGAACCCATAGTATTAAGTTCATTCTGTGCATATTCATAAGATGCAAGGTAATCAGCTCCGCTTATACCGTCGTCAACACCTGAGGAGTAAATAAGTTCAAGCCCGTCATAAAGTTCAGGATTATTTGCCTTTGCCTCGTTAAATGACTCTAAGAACAAGGAATATCTTTCATAGTAAACCTGTCCCCAGTTTTCATTACCGATACAGATATATTTAAGATTAAATGGTTCTGTGCGACCTAAATCAATACGAACCTTACCCCAAGTAGTATTTTCATCACCACGGCAGAATTCAACAAGGTCGTGCATATCCTGAACATACTGTTTGAATTCGTCACTATTTACATCAACCGGCCCTCTGCCTCTTGCCTGACAGAAAAGTCCACAGTTAAGTACGGGAACACCAATAGCACCGATATCCTCGGCAAGTTGGAAATATTCAAAGAAACCCAGTCCGTATGACATATAGCAAGGTAACGGGTCTTCGGTCATATCAATATTTGTCCAAAGGTTTACACCCTGTTTTCTTGTAGCAACATCGCCATATTTACCATTGAACATAAGTGGCAAACCATCACTGCCTGTGCCGATAGAGTCCTTCCAGTTATATGCACTGTTTTCGTCGTACCCTTCAATTATACAACCACCGGGAAAACGCAGGAATTTTGGTTGCATTTCCTCAAGAAGTTTGCACATATCAGCCCTTAAACCGTTCTCACGATTTTTGTATGTATCTTCAGGGAAAAGAGAAATCATATCAAAATATACTTCGCCATCATCTACAAGCACCTGAAGTGTTACGCCCTCGTGTGCAGTTGTATTTGGTGTAATTTCAGCAGTATATTTTGTCCACTCATTACTGATGTTTTCAATAAATGTTGAACTTACAACCTCACCATTTACGGCAAGATTTACATAAATTTTTCCGTTATACTGTCCCTTTGCATAGAAGGATGCTTTATAGTTTTTACCTGCCTCAATACTCATTCCGTCAAGAAAACCACGATTCTCAACACCTGATTTTCCCTTAGCGTTACCCTTTAACACAAGGTAATGAGGATTGTTTTCATTAAGTGAATGTGCGATGTCATTTCCTACAGAAACTTCTGCCCCATTTACAACATCCCAACGATAAAGATTATCATTTTCAGCATATTCTGTGTATTCAAACGAACGGTTTACAACCATTTCTGCATAAAGTCCACCATCGGCTGCGAAGTTGATATCCTCAAAGAATGCACCAAAAAGCAAATCACTTATATCGTGAATTTTATCACCTGCATCCACATTCAAGGTGTACTTTGCATCGTCTGTGTTATAAACAGAAACTGCATTTGCACCGGTATTATCCACTATATTCTCTTCTTGTGGTGGTTCATCTTTATCAAAGCAAGGGAAAATACTAAGAATCGCCATTACAATTGCAAGAAGAGATGAAAACAAACTTTTCATAATCAGTCCCCTTTTCCCATTTAAATTAAGTAAATTATATAGTAAAACCAAGGCATAGTCAACAAATATTTCACTACACACCATTGACTTTACGCGGTTTTACGAGTATAATTTGAAATTGAATTTCAAATTCAGTTTAAGAAAGGCATAATATGAGTTACAATACAAGACAAAGCAAATTGGTTTACCATTTTTTACAAAACAATCCTCATAAACATTTTTCTGCAGAGGAAGTTTATTTTTCATTGATTTCCAATGGTGACAACATTGGCAGAACCACCGTTTATCGTCAATTGGATAAGCTCTGCGATGAGAAAAAGGTCAGAAAATTCTTTTCAGGTGAAAACAATGCTTGCTGTTATCAGTTGGAGAGCGAACATTGTCACAACCACTACCACTTAAAATGTTCCTCCTGTGGCACACTTATCCATACGGAATGTGATTTTCTTGATAAGCTTACAAGCCATATTTTTAATGACCATCAGTTTAAGATTGACGGTTCAAGAACTGTGCTTTACGGAATATGTAAAAATTGCAGAGAGGAGAAAGCAGTATGACACCATTTTTACACGCACATACGGACATATCCGTTTTTTCTGCAGACGGTCTTTCTGATATTCTGCTTGATGCAGTCCTTGACACATTTAAGGCTCTCCCCTTTTTGTTTATTGCATTTTTACTCATTGAATTTCTTGAACACAAGGCAGAGGACAAAATTCAACACCTGTTCACCCGTGTTGGTGCTATGGGTCCACTTATCGGTACAATTTTAGGTTGTGTGCCCCAATGTGGTTTCTCTGTTATGTGTGCAAACCTTTATTCAAGTGGCATAATAACATTGGGCACTCTTGTTGCTGTTTTTCTTTCTACCTCTGATGAGGCGATAATTCTCCTTGCAACTGCCGAAAATGGTGTTTTTGAAATCTTAAAGCTGATAGTTACCAAGATTATTATTTCGCTTTTCTTCGGATATTTAATTTATTTAACAGAGAAAAAGCTACACAAAGGGCATACTCACCATTCACACGATTTATGCGAACACGACCACTGCGGTTGTGATGAAAATAGTGGTGTTTTGCGACCTGCTCTTGTTCACACAGTAAAGGTATTTGGATTTTTACTTTTATTCACAATTTTAATTCAATTTGCAGTGGCGTTTATTGGAACAGAAAGACTCTCACACTTTTTACTCTCTGATTCAGTTTTTCAACCACTTCTTTCAGCCTTAATCGGATTTATTCCAAACTGTGCTTCATCCGTACTCCTGACACAACTTTATGCAGAAAACACATTGAGTTTCGGTGCTTTGATTTCAGGACTCTGCACTAATGCAGGTGCAGGAATGCTTATATTATTCCGAAACAAAAGTAACTTTAGGGATAATCTTAAAGTTTTGAGTGTTATGTATATATGTTCAATTATTCCGGGACTAATTTTGCACCTCTCTTTTTAAAATTATTCTTTACTTTCAAGTTTTAATGTGTTAAAATATCAAAGGGAATAAAACTTTTGGAGGTTTTAAAAATGGGAATTGAATTTAAGAACGAAAACACTGATTTTCTTATTAAGTGCATTATGCAGTTAAAAAACGAAGATGAATGTTATGATTTCTTTCAGGACCTTTGTACAATAAATGAATTTCATTCAATGGCACAGCGTTGTGTTGTTGCAAAAATGCTTTCAGAGAAAAAGGTATATAACGATATTGTCAAGGCAACAGGTGCTTCAACCGCTACAATCAGCCGTGTGAACCGTTCGCTTCAGTACGGTGCTGATGGTTATGAAAAGATTTTTGAAAGAGTCGAAGAATGAGTTACGGTATTTTTTCATCAGTATATGATATTTTAACTGAAAATGTTGAATACGAAAGAATTGCCCATAAAACCTGCTCTCTGTTACACAAAAACGGTGTTAACGGAGGGCTTTTGCTTGACCTTGGATGTGGCACAGGCACACTTTCTTTTCTTTTAGAGAAAAAGGGGTACGATATTATCGGCGTCGATGCAAGTGAAGATATGCTTATGGTGGCAAACGAAAAGAAGTATGATGAAAATTCTTCCGCTATGTTTCTTTGTCAGAAAGGCGAAGAACTTGACCTTTACGGCACCATTGACTGTGCTGTTTCAAGCCTTGACACCATAAACCACATTGACAGCCTTCAAAAAATTGAAAAAGCATTTTCCCTTGTTTCACTTTTTATGAATATGGGCGGAATTTTTATTTTTGATATGAACACACCATATAAACACGAGGAAATTCTTGGGAATAACACTTTTGTTTATGATATGGACGAGGTTTACTGTGTGTGGCAGAATTCTTTTGATAAAGAAGATTGCACTACAACTATTGACCTTGATTTCTTTATTAAAAATGAAGATGACGACGGATATGAAAGATACAGCGAGAGTTTTTGTGAGTTTTCATATTCCGTAGAAGATATTATAAAGATTATTGAAAAAACAGGTTTTACTCTTTTGGAAATGTTTGATGATTACAGCGACAGAATTCCAAGTGATAAAACCGAAAGAATAACATTTGTTTGTAAAAAAACAGAAACTATATTTAAGGATGAATTAAAATGAATAAGCTTGTCAGAATGATTTCAGAGGACGGTACTTTATACTGTCTTGCTCTTGATTCAACGGAAATGGTCAGAGAAATGCAGAAAACTCACAACACAAGTAAGGTTTGCTCTGCTGCTCTCGGAAGACTTATTACGGGTGCCTCAATGATGGGTGTCCTTTTAAAGGGTGACAAGGATACTCTTACACTTAAAATCAGCGGTGGCGGTCCTGCATCCCCGGTTGTTGCAGTTGCAAATTCAAAAGGTCAGGTCAAAGGTTATGTTGGTGATTCAAGAGTCAATCTTCCCCTTAACAATAAAGGTAAACTTGATGTTTCCGGTGCAGTTGGTAAAAACGGATTTTTAACAGTTATTAAAGACCTTGGCTTAAAAGAGCCATATTGTGCACAAACACCTATTATTTCAGGTGAAATCGCAGAGGACATTACTGCTTACTACGCAACAAGTGAGCAAACACCAACTGTTTGTGCTTTAGGTGTGCTTGTTGACCCGCAAAGTGAAGAAGTGCTTTTAGCAGGTGGATTTTTAATTCAATTGCTTCCGACTGCAGGCGAAGACACAATCTCACTTGTTGAAAAGAGCCTTGAAGGTATCAAGCCGGTTACAACAATGCTTGCAGAAGGGCTTACACCTGAAGAAATCTGTCAGGCTGTACTTTCAGAATTCACAATGCAGTTACTGGACACACAAGAAGTTGAGTACAGATGTGACTGCTGTACAGAACGAGTAACAAGAGCCTTAATAAGTGCAGGTGCAGAGGGATTACAGGAAATGGCAGAAGATGAGCAAACAGAAGTTTGTTGTCATTTCTGTAATAAAAAATACATTTTCCCAAGAGAAAAAATCTTGAAACTTTTGAAAGAAGCATCTAAATAAAACAACAAAAGGTGGAGAAAACTCCACCTTTATTTTTATGGCTATATCCTTTTTTACAAGTTGCAAACAGCAGTTTTTTATATCATACTTTTACAGAAAAACCTCATTTACATTTGTCAAATTGTCTGCCCAACCGTTTTTTTGACATTCAGTTTCGTTTTTTACCAATATTCCGTTAAAGTTATTTCCCCCTGTTTAGTAATATACAATGTGAAATCAATATCTTCATTTGTTGATGAAACAATGTGTACATTGTAATTCCCCTCACAAGATATGTTTTTAATATAACATTCTTCGTCAGGATATTTTTTTGCTATATATTCAAGGGCAGTTTCCTTGGCAAGTTTTTTTGAAACAGGATTGCCAAAGGTATCGTTCAAGAGGTAAGCAATACCAATAATACATACAACTAAAAATGGTATACCAATAGCAATTAACGCAGTTTTTGCTATTATATCAGATGTATTTTCTTTCATACTAACTCCCCTTTTTTATTTCAATATATCATTTACAACATGTTTTGTCAATAAAATGAAAACGGGACGCTGTGGTCAGCGTCCCCTACGTTTTTATGATACTAGAAACTAAATTGTATTATTCTTTCGTAAGACAATGTGTCAGAGGCGAAGCTGTATGTAGATACTGCGAGCCGATAGACACGCAGTATTGCGGAAAAAGAATCAATTTAGAATGTAAGTTGTTCGCCTTGGTCCTCTGCACTAAGTATTGCACCTGCTGATGGGAGAGTTTTTGTTCTGTATCTTCCTGGTCTTACAAACTGACCTTCTCTAATATCAGCAACAGATTCAACCCTGTGACCTTTTTTAAGGCTCATTACGGCAACACCCTGACTATCCTTTGTAGTCTTTGCAGAAATTGCTCCTGAATTAAAGAGAAGATATCTGCCTGCTGTTGATTTCATAACAAGTTCTTTATCCTCGGGAACATAAACCGCATTTACAATAGGACTCTTATCGGAATATGCTTTAATAAGCTTTTTACGGTTCTGTTTTGTTTCGTAAGCAGAAATATCCACCTTTGCAACCTTACCATTCTGGAAGAAGAAGAGCATATAGCCCTTATATTTCTTGACAACAGCCATGAACAATGCCGTTTCGTCAGGCTCCATCTGGAGTTTTGTTGCTACATAGTCACCGAGTACACTTGCCTTTGTATCGTCAAATTCACAAGCACGGGATTTATAAACCTGACATTTATTTGTAAAGAAAAGAAGTTCAACGCTATTGGTTGTTTCAACACTCATGGTGATTTCGTCATTCTCTTTAAGCTTATGCTCACCACTCATACGAAGTGACAATGGAGTAATCTTTTTGAAATAGCCCTCTTTTGTGAAGAAAACCGTAACAGGATAATCCGGTACTGCTTCAATTTCTTCCTCATTATCTTCAATTTCCTGTGCGTAGATTATCTCCGTGCATCTGTCTTTACCATATTTGTCCTTAACCTGATTAAGTTCATTAACGATGATTTTCTTAACACGAGCCTTACTTGAAAGAATATCTTCCATATCCTCAATCTGCTTCTTAAGGTCCTCAACATCATTGAGGCGTTTAAGAATATACTCACGGTTTAAGTGACGGAGTTTGATTTCGGCAACATATTCAGCCTGAATCTGGTCAATACCGAAGCCAATCATCAAGTTAGGCACAACCTCTGCTTCCTCTTCAGTTTCACGGACAATCTTTATTGCCTTGACAATATCAAGGAGAATTTTTTGAAGACCTAACAAGAGATGTAATTTATCCTTTGCCTTTGTTAAATCAAAATAAACTCTGCGATTAACACATTCTGTACGGAAAGCAATCCATTCTGTAAGAAGCTCTGCAACACCCAAAACCTGTGGCACACCTGCAATAAGCACATTGAAATTACAGGAGAATGTGTCTTCAAGTGGAGTCATTTTATAAAGTTTTGCCATAAGTTTTTCAGCATCCGTACCGCGTTTAAGGTCAATGGTGATTTTAAGACCTTTTTTATCAGTTTCGTCACGGATGTCGCTGATTTCACGGATAGCATTTGCCTTAACCTTTTCAATTACTTTATCAATAATTGCTTCTGCCGTTGTTGTTGGTGGGATTTGGGTAATATCAATGCAGTTATTTGCCTTGTCATACTCATATTTTGCTCTTACCTTAAAGCCACCACGACCTGTACGGAAAATCTCTGCCATCTGTTCACGGTCATAGACAATTTTGCCGCCACCGATAAAATCAGGTGCTTTAAGTGTTTCCATAATGTCAAAATCTTTATCTTTAATAAGACCGATAGTTGTTTCGCAGATTTCACGCAAGTTGAATGAACATATTGAAGACGCCATACCAACAGCAATACCTGTATTTGAATTTACAAGAATTGACGGGAATGTTACAGGCAAGAGTGTTGGCTCTTTCATTGTAGCATCATAGTTATCAACGAAATCGACTGTATCTTTATCAATATCACGGAACAATTCTGCTGAAATTGCTTCAAGCTTTGCCTCAGTATAACGGGATGCAGCAAAAGCCATATTCTTTGAATATGCTTTACCAAAGTTACCCTTTGAGTCAACATAAGGATGCAATAAACTCTCGTTACCCTTTGAAAGTCGCACCATTGTTTCATAAATTGCCATATCACCGTGAGGGTTTAACTGCATTGTACGACCAACGATGTTGGCAGATTTAACTCTGCCACCATTTAAAAGTCCCATTTTATACATTGTATAAAGGAGTTTTCTGTGAGATGGTTTAAGACCGTCAATTTCAGGAATTGCACGGGACATAATAACACTCATTGCATAAGGCATATAGTTGGTTTCAAGTGTTTCAGTAATAAACTGTTCAACAACATCACCGGCACCTATAATATGTGCGTTTATATTTTCTTCTTCCACTTTTGGAACATCAATTTTCTTTTTTCGTGCCATAATATCCCCCTCCCTTATGAAATATCAGCCAAGTCAATGTACATATAGCCATTTTCGGCAATATGGTCTTTTCTGCCTTGAAGATTATCACCTAAAAGCAGGTCAAATTTTTCTGCAACTGCCTCAGGACTATAATCAGGCTCAATTTTGATTAAACGACGGGTTTTAGGGTTCATAGTTGTAAGCCACATCATATCGGCATCGTTTTCACCAAGACCCTTTGAACGCTGAATTGTGTATTTAACATTACCAAGTTCAGCGAGAACATCTGCCTTTTCTTTTTCTGTATAGCAGAACCAGGTTTCGTCCTTGTAACGGACTTCATAAAGTGGTGATTCTGCAATATAAACCTTACCCTCTTTGATAAGAGTTGGCATAAGACGATAAATCATTGTAAGAATAAGTGTTCTAATCTGGAAGCCGTCAACATCGGCGTCGGTACAGATAATGACTTTATTCCATCTTAAATCATCAATATTGAATGAGGAAACATCCTTACTCTTTTTAGAATTAACCTCAACACCGCAACCAAGGACTTTGATAAGGTCAACGATAATATCGCTCTTAAAAATCTTGTCATATTCACTCTTTAAGCAGTTGAGAATCTTACCACGGACAGGAATAATCGCCTGGAAAGATGAGTCACGAGCCTGCTTACATGCACCAAGAGCAGAGTCACCTTCCACTATGAAGATTTCTCGTTCATTTACATCACGACTACGACAGTCAACAAATTTTTCAACACGGGAAGTCATATCGTTACTTGACTGCAGGGTCTTTTTGATGTTAATTCTTGTGCTTTCTGCCTTAATTCTTGAACGCATATTGATAAGCACCTGATTTGTAATCTTATCTGCGTCAAGTTTGTTTTCAAGGAAATAGATTTCAAGTTGCTGACGGAAGAAATCAGTCATCGCCTCTTGAATAAATTTATTTGTAATTGCTTTTTTTGTCTGATTTTCGTAGGATGTCTGTGTTGAGAATGAAGAAACAACCAGAATTAAGCAATCCTCAACATCCTGATAAGTGATTTTAGCATCACTCTTAACATATTTACCGTTTGTTTTAAGGTAGTTATCAATCTGATAAACAAAGGCGTATCTGAATGCTTTTTCAGGTGCACCACCGTGTTCAAGGAAACTTGAATTGTGGTAGTATTCCTTTGCCTGAACTTTATTGGAAAAACAAACTGATGCAGTAAGTTTAACCTTATAATCCTTCATATCAGCACGGTCACGGCCAACTCTTTCGCTTGACCAGAATTGAACCGATGACATTTCTGTACCATTTGCAAGTTCTTTCACATAGTCGGTAATACCGTTTTCATAGCAATATTCAAATGTTTCAAAGGAATTGCCTGAAATCTGATTTTTAAGTATAAATTTAATGCCCTGATTAACAACGGATTGTCGCTTAATTGTTTCCTGATAGTATTCAAGAGGAATGTTGATATCAGTAAAAACTTTCAAATCGGGCTTCCAACGAATACGGGTACCTGTGTCCCTCTTGTTGTAAGGTTCTTTCTGCATTTCCCCTGCAATTTCACCTTTTTCAAAGTGAAGATTATATTTATAGCCATCTTTATGAACTTCTGCGTCCATATACTCGGATGAATACTGAGTTGCACAAAGTCCCAAGCCATTAAGTCCCAAAGAGTACTCATAGCTTCCGTTTGCATCGTTTGTATTGTATTTACTGCCTGCATAAAGTTCGCAGAAAACAAGTTCCCAGTTGTATCTGTCTTCTTTCTTGTTATAGTCAACGGGAAGACCACGACCAAAGTCCTGAATTTCGATTGAATTATCAAGATAACGAGTTACAACGATTTTGTCACCATAACCCTCTCTTGATTCGTCGATAGAGTTTGAAAGAATTTCAAAAACTGCGTGTTCGCAACCCTCAATACCGTCCGAACCAAAAATAACGGCAGGACGTTTACGAACTCGGTCAGCGCCTTTTAATTGTGATATACTTTCGTTACCGTAAGATGCTTTTTTTGCCATAAGATTTTTACATCCTTTTCCAAAAAATAACAGAATAAAAAATTAAACCACTAAATATTA
The DNA here is from genome assembly GCA_045602655.1 of Candidatus Fimenecus sp. GTDB lineage: Bacteria > Bacillota > Clostridia > Oscillospirales > Acutalibacteraceae > Fimenecus. Next base: position 15,790 of record JAZSBY010000062.1, read on the forward strand.
TACACTACATTTAGCGGTTTAGTCAAGTTATTGAGTAATCAATACCCCAAGATATTCAGTTTTATTTTTTATTGCCTTTGCGTTCAACTTTTGTTTTATTGCCCTTTTCATCAACAATGTACATATTATCAAGTTGACCTGTAAGGCTGCGTTTGAAACTGTCGATGTATTCACGACGCAAAACCGCTTGTTCAGCCTTTTCTTCTTCAGTAAGACCCTCGGCTTTCATTTTTCTCGCAAGTTCATTTATTCTGTCAATTTTCTTCTGTTCCATTTTATACATTCCTTTGTTTTAGTGCGTATGTATTATAAAACATTTTCTACGGATAGTCAAGAATTTACATTAAACGCGTCGACAAATTGGAGTTTGTCGGGGTGTTCCCCCCTTCCGTCACTCGCTATACTCGTGCCACCTTCCCCTCGTAGGGGGAAGGCTATAATAGGCTCCACCCTTGAGGGGTGCGGGTGTCCGGTGGACACCTCTGCGAAGCAGAAGCA
>JAZSBY010000063.1:0-29555 GCA_045602655.1 Candidatus Fimenecus sp.
TTAGTCCAGATGTCATAAGCCCCATCATCTTCAAGGTAAACGCTGACATAAAGCAATTCTTCAGGGATTTCAAGAACCTTTGTGAAGAATTCCCAAGCCCAAGCAGTTGCTTCGTGCTTGAAATAATCACCGAATGAGAAGTTACCGAGCATCTCGAAATATGTTCCGTGACGTGCAGTTTTACCAACATTCTCAATATCAGGTGTACGGATACATTTCTGGCAAGTTGTAACACGCTTTTTAGGCGGTGTCACCTCACCTGTAAAGTATTTTTTCATTGGTGTCATACCTGCATTTATAAGCAAAATGCTCTTATCACCCTGAGGCACAAGTGAAAAACTTGGAAGACGCAAATGGTCTTTGCTTTCAAAAAATGCAAGATATTTTTCTCTTAATTCATTAAGACCTGTCCATTTCATACAGACTACTCCTATTATATAAAAATTATCCTATAAATTATACAATTATATGCGTTGAATGTCAATAAAAATGTAGGTTGCCAAGCATAATATAAAACTGCACAAGTTTAAAGGAAGTTAAATTCCCTGCAAGTGTTTCTTCTATAAAATATGATATTTTTACCGGTTGCACAGCTATGGAAAACTTTGTTTTTGCTGAGGGAAATACAACTTATAGTGCAGAAGATGGCATTCTTTATAATGCAAAGAAAAACACACTTTATAAAAACATTTTAGACCAATACGATGTTTTTGAAGTTCCTGATACAGTAACTACAATTTCTTCTAATGCCTTTGAAAGTTGTTCCAATCTTAATAAGGTCATTGTTCCTGCAAATGTACAGTACATATACAGCAGTGCTTTTACAGGATGTAAAAATCTTAAAGAAATAGTATATCTTCCTGACGCAACAATAGCCGAAGTTTTTTCTAACCTATTTTATAACTGTACAGCACTCGAAAGTTATATATGTCCTGACTCCGTTAAAAAAATAGGTAACTACGCATTTTATGGCTGTACTGCCTTGAAAGATGTTAAATTCAATAAAAACGCGACATACATTGGATACCAGACTTTTTATGGTTGTACTTCTCTTGAAGAAATTCATGTGTCCGGTAATATACAAACTATCTGTGGATATGCTTGTTCAGTTTGCGGTCATGTTGAAACAGAGGTTATTCCTCCCGTTGAATTTGCTCTTGGCGACACAAGTGGCGACGGTGTTGTTGACCAAAACGATTATAATCTAATTGTAGAAATAGCAAACGGAACAAAAACTCCATCCCCGGAAGAACTTTATGCCGCTGACATAAATCAAGACGGTACAGTTGACGGTTTCGATGTAATATATTTCGATTTGATTTTAAACAATTACATTTAATCGCATAATAAAGAAACACCCACTTTCATTAACGAAAGTGGGTGTTTTTGTTTGTTATTTACTTTTTAGAAAAGTCCGTCAATTTTGCCGTCAGCATCAACATCAATTTTATATGCTGCGGGTACTTTTGGAAGTCCCGGCATTGTCATAATATCGCCTGTAAGGCAAACGATGAAGCCTGCACCTGCACTGAGTTTTACTTCGCGGACTGTCATCATAAAGTTTTCGGGTTTACCAAGCTTTGTTGGGTCGTCTGAAAGTGAATACTGTGTCTTTGCAACACAAACAGGAAGTTTATCCTGACCAAGAGCCTCAATATCCTTAATTGCCTTTTCTGCAGCCGCTGTGAAGATTACACCGTCTGCACGGTAAATCTCTTTTGCGATTGTGTTGAGTTTTTCTTTGATTGATAGTTTCTCGTCATAGAGTGGTGCGAAATCTGCTTTGCCTTCGTCGATAACCGCACAAACTTTACGTGCTAAGTCCATACCGCCTTCGCCACCCTTTGCGAATACCTCTGCAAGAGAAACCGGCACTTGCATTTCTTCACAGAATTCTTTGATGTATGCAATTTCTGCCTCTGTATCTGTGTGGAATTTGTTAATTGCAACAACAACAGGCACATTGTATTTTCTCATATTTTCAATGTGAGTTTTAAGGTTTACGATACCCTTTTTAAGTGCGTCAACATTTTCGTTCTGTAAATCTGCACGAGCAACACCACCATTATATTTAAGAGCACGAATTGTGGCAACAACGACGATACATTCAGGCTTAAGACCTGCATAACGGCACTTGATGTCAAGGAATTTTTCTGCACCAAGGTCAGCACCGAAACCTGCTTCTGTAATGCAGTAATCAGCAAGCTTTAAAGCAAGTTTTGTAGCAGTAACAGAGTTACAACCGTGAGCAATATTTGCGAAAGGTCCGCCGTGCATAATTGCAGGTGTGTTTTCAAGTGTCTGCACAAGGTTTGGTTTGATTGCATCCTTTAAAAGTGCAGCCATAGCACCAACTGCATTCAAATCTCTTGCATAAACAGGAGTATTGTCAAGTGTCCATGCAACAAGAATGTTGCCAAGTCTTGTTTTAAGGTCAGGGATGTCTGTTGCAAGGCAGAGGATTGCCATAATTTCACTTGCAACAGTAATCATAAATCCGTCTTCACGAGGAACACCGTTAACTTTGCCACCAAGACCAACAATTACATTACGAAGTGCACGGTCATTCATATCAAGACAACGCTTAAAGAGAATTCTTCTTTGGTCAATTCTCAAATCGTTACCCTGTTGCATATGGTTATCAATAATAGCACAGAGAAGATTGTTTGCAGCAGTAATTGCGTGCATATCACCTGTAAAGTGCAGGTTGATGTCTTCCATAGGAATAACCTGTGAATATCCGCCACCTGCTGCACCACCTTTAACACCGAAAACCGGTCCCATTGATGGTTCACGAAGAGCGATACAAGTATTTTTGCCGATTTTGTTCATAGCCTGACCAAGGCCTACTGTAATTGTTGTTTTGCCCTCCCCTGCCGGAGTTGGGTTAATAGCAGTTACAAGGATGAGTTTTCCGTTTTCTCTGTCTGCGTATTTCTTGTTGAGAGAAAGTGGAAGTTTTGCCTTGTACTTGCCGTAGAGCTCAAGGTCATCAGCATCAATGTTGAGTTTTTTTGCGATTTCCACGATTGGTAAGCATTCTGTTTGCTGTGCAATCTGAATGTCTGTTAACATAATAATTTTCCTCCTGAATTTATTTCAGTAATTTATTTAACTTATCCATCAATTCCTTTGTCGGAATTGGAATATCTGCAAATGGAAAAGGAATATTCATACTGTCATATTTAGTCTGACAGATTTTCTTAAATGGTAGAAGTTCAACCTTATCAATACAAGAATATTTTTTAATGATTTCGTTGAGTTTCCCAATGTTTTCTTCGTTATCGTTGATAGTTGGAATAACTACCTGTCTTAATGTTGTAGGAATCCTCTGCAGGTTAAGATAAGATAGAAATTCCATGGGATTTTCCATTGAGCAACCAACATTCTCACGATATTGACTATCACTTGTGTACTTGATGTCAAGCAGCACTCTGTCTGTTTCAATCAGCATCTTTTTTACTTTATCGTTAAGAATACTACCCGATGTGTCAAGGCAGGTATTGATACCTTTTTCGTGACAAAGTCTAAATATTTCGTAGCAAAAATCGGCTTGTAAAAGTGGCTCACCTCCGGAAAGGGTTATGCCTCCTTTCTCACCAAAATATTCTTTATAGTGCAAGGCTTTTTCTACGATTTCCTTGGCTGTAAATTGTTTCTCACTCTGCATTTCCCAAGTATCGGGATTATGACAACATTTACAACGAAGATTACATCCTTGAAGAAAAACCACAAAGCGTAAACCCGGACCATCAACGGTACCAAGGCTCTGTATTGAATGAACTTGTCCTACAACAGAATTCATAATCACATTGCCTCGTGGAATGTTCGACTTATAACTTCTCTCTGCTGTGCTTTTGAAAGCTTATTGAAATTCACTGCGTAACCTGAAACACGAATTGTAAGGTTTGGATATTTTTCAGGATTTTCGTAAGCATCCATAAGAGTTTCACGATTAAGCACATTCACATTGATATGATGTGCTTTCTTTGCAAAATATCCGTCAAGAATAGCCACAAGATTTGTTATTCTTTCATCTTCATCCCTACCAAGTGCTTCCGGGGTAATTGAGAATGTGTTTGAAATACCGTCACGACAATCATCGTAACTGATTTTTGCAACAGAGTTGAGAGATGCCAATGCACCGTTTTCTTCACGGTTGTGCATTGGATTAGCACCGGGGGCAAAAGGCTCTGCATTCTTTCTTCCGTCAGGTGTTGCACCTGTGTTTTTACCGTACATAACATTTGATGTGATTGTAAGTACAGAAAGAGTGTGAATTGCATTCCTGTATGTAGGTGTCTGACGAAGTGCAGTAATTACACGATGTGTCATATCCTTTGCAATAAGGTCAACACGGTCATCATCGTTACCAAATTTTGGAAAATCACCGGTTGTGTTGAATTCTGTGATAAATCCATCCTCATTCTTAATTGGTTGGACATTTGCAAATTTAATTGCACTGAGTGAGTCTGCCACAACGGAAAGTCCCGCAATACCAAACGCCATAAACCTTTCAACATCTGTATCGTGAAGAGCCATCTGGATTTTCTCATAAGCATATTTATCGTGCATATAGTGAATGACATTCATGGTATTTACATAGAGGTGACTAAGCCACTCGATATAAACCTGAAATCGCTCCATAACACTGTCAAAATCAAGAGTTTCCATAACGGGCATCTGTGGACCTATGTGCATCTGGCTTGTTGTGTCGTAACCACCGTTGATTGCAATAAGCAAAAGTTTCGCGAGGTTGCAACGAGCACCGAAGAACTGCATCTGCTTGCCAATCTTCATAGCGGAAACGCAACAAGCAATAGCGTAGTCATCACCGTAAATCGGACGCATTACATCATCATTTTCGTATTGAATGGAATCCGTATCCGCTGAAACTTTTGCACAGAATTGCTTAAAGTTTTCAGGAAGCTCGGTTGACCAGAGAATTGTAAGGTTTGGTTCAGGGGATGAACCGAGAGTATAAAGAGTGTTAAGCATTCTAAAGCTACTCTTGGTAACCAGAGTTCTTCCGTCCTCACCCATACCACCAACTGCTTCAGTAATCCACATTGGGTCACCACCAAAGAGTTCATTGTATTCAGGTGTACGAAGGTGACGAGCTACACGAAGTTTCATTACAAAATCATCCATAAGTTCCTGAGCACTTTTCTCAGTAAGGACTCCTCTTGCAATATCGCGTTCAATATAGATATCAAAAAAAGTACTTACTCTACCCAAGGACATAGCAGCACCATTCTGCTCTTTGATTGCTGCAAGATATGCAAAATATGTCCACTGAATCGCCTCACGTGCATTTTTTGCAGGACCACTGATATCGAATCCGTACATAGCAGCCATTTCTTTGAGATACCCTAAAAATGTAATCTGCTGGTACAGTTCTTCGGACTTACGGATATCCTCTGCCTGCAAATCCCCTGTTCCGCGACTTGCCTTATCCTTTTTCTTTTCCTCAATAAGTCTGTCAACACCGTAAAGGGCAACTCTACGATAGTCACCAATAATTCTTCCGCGACCATAAGCATCGGGAAGTCCTGTGATTACATGGCACTTACGGGCTGCACGCATTTCGTCAGTGTAAGCACGGAAAACACCATCATTGTGTGTTGTTCTGAACTTAAACTCCTCTTCAATCTTATCACTGAGTTTGTAGCCATAAGCCTCACAAGCCTGACGCACCATTCTCATTCCGCCGAATGGGTTAACGCCACGCTTCAAAGGTCGGTTTGTCTGCAAACCTACAATTAACTCGTTTGCCTTGTCAATGTAACCCGGCAGATAGCTTGTGAGAGAAGATACAGTAGTTGTGTCAATGTCAAGAACTCCACCATACTGCCGTTCAAGCTTGAAAAGGTCATTAAGCTTTTTCATAAGGTCCTTAGTACGGTCAGTAGCTTCTGCTAAAAAACTATCGTCACCCTTATATTCTTTATAGTTAAGCTGAATGAAATCGCGAACATTGATTTCATCCTGCCATACACCTTTTTTAAATCCATTCCAATTTATATGTTCCATAGTTTTCCTCCTGTAAAGTACCAGAAAAACAAAAAGGACAATTCAACTCTATTTGCAGGTTGAATTGCCCAGACGGTCGGCTTAATTCAGTTTACGTTCCCTTGTGGTAATCCACAACATCCGTCAGTTACGCAAACCAACTATATCTTGTGATTAAATTATACATTCAGCACAACATTTTGTCAAGTAAAATTACTTTAGGTTTGGAGTGCCATTTTCGTCAAAATTGACCAATTTTATCCTTGCGTGACGGCACGGGTCATAAAGAGGCTCATCGCAATATGAACCACAATTTTTATCAAAATGCGAAAAAGGTCTTGCGTGGTAAACTATTAACAAGTTGCCATTTTCATCAACAACAAAGCTATTATGTCCGGGTCCTGCCTGGTCGACTAAATCCCTTGTCTGTAAAGCAGGTTCGCTGTCTTTTGTCCAGTTATTTATATTCATTAAATCGGCATCTCTATCTGCAAAAACCTTGCCCATACAATATTCTTCCCCTGTACCTGACGCAGAGAAGAAAACATAGATTTTATCGTCTGTTTTTAAGACAGCAGGACCTTCGTTTACGCTAAAACGAACTTTTTCCCAATCATATTCAGGTTTTGTAAGAAGAATCGGTTTACTTGTGAGTTTCCAAGGCTCTTGCGGGTTAATCTCTGCCATAAAGAGGGACGAGTCCCCAAGTTTTTCTGCCCAGATAAGATAGTGCTTTCCATTGTTTTCAAAATATGTCATATCAAGGGAAAATTCAGTAAAGGAATGTTCGTCACCCTCACAAGCACGCATTTTACCCATTTCTATCCACTCACCATTTAACGGGTCCTGACCTTTGCACATAAGCACAAAAGGACGGATATTCCAAACATTTTCTTTTTCTCCTGCAGCAAAGAAAATATACCATTTTCCTGCAATATAATGTATTTCAGGTGCCCATATATGCTTTGACATTACGCCCTCATTATGTGCTTTCCAGATTGTGTATTCCTCTGCGCTTGCTAAACCGATTACAGTTTCGCTTTTTCTCAGGATTATTCTGTCATAACCTGAGTCAACATTCATAAATGCAGGATATGAAGCAGTAAAAAAATAGTTTCCGTCAGGTCCTTTTGTAACATAAGGGTCTGCTCGCTGGGGAATAAAAGGATTTGGATAATTCATAATTTTTCCTCTTTATTTGCAAATAACTGTTAAAATGCTGTTGGGTTTTACTGTAATTTTTTCTTTGAATTCATCGTCGTAAATCTCGTTGAGATAGTCTTCGTCAACGGATTGAATTACTTTCATTTCAGCAAAGTTTCCATTGATGGTCAAATCTCTTTCTTCACCCTCATTGACAATAACTGTGACAGTTTCGTTACTTGGTGTCAGGAATGAAAACACATTAAAATCGTTATTCTCATCAGGGAAAAATCCATTGTCAAGACAAATTGAACCTACCGGAATATATTTTGCAAAATGTGCAAACCCCCAATAGCGACGAGCTACATACCACTCAGAAAAATCATTTGTTGCAGTAATTGTAGCATCTGAATAGTCGTTACCGTCTTCTTTAATTGAAAACTGATTAACTGCAACCCAGGATGTCCAACTCTCTGCACCTGCATAGGCTAAATCCTGACCGATAATTCGAGCCGTTATCAATGCACCTTTGAAATTCCTTGTATGGCTCTTGTTAGGTAATTCACACCACTCACTCATATCGAAACGGAATTGCGGATACTTCTCAACAATTTCCTTTTTGAAATCAAGACGGATTTTAGGATTATTGTCATCGTGATATGAATGGTAAGCAAAAATGTCCATTACCTTCATAATAATTTCATCCTGTGTAATCGCCTTTATGTATTCAGGGGTCAACCCCATCATTTCGCCACTTTCCGGACCATAGAGTCTGACATTCACTCCCCTTTTGATGATTTCTTCGGCAAAAATATGGTAAACTGCCACTAGTTCTTCTGTTTCGTAATGGCAACCCTCCTGCCAGACATAACTGCCACCCCATTTCCATTGTGGCTCGTTAATGGGACTCACATATTTAACAGGAAAACCCATATCAATAAGTGCTTGTGTGCAGGTTAAGAAATAGTCGGCAAATTTTCTGTAATTTGACATTGGCAGGTTGCAGGTATGATACAACAAGCTACCCGATGCCTGTCCCGTTGATGTGTGCGAATAATGTGGTGAATTTGCAAACACTATAAGAGTATCAACATTACCCTTATCAAGGCATTTTTTCATCATATCCACAGCAGTTTTGTCGGCAGTAAAGTCATATCCACCGGTTTCATTCTCCCTGTCGAATTTATAAAAACTCTCTGTCACTCGCCAAGGATTAGTCACACGGCAATTTTCATAGTCCGTACCACCACCGAGGTTATAACGGTAAATGTTAAGCCCAAGGCCGGTATCGCCATATAAAAGTTCTGCTATTTCATCTGCAACTTTTTCGTCGGCACAATACTGACTCCACCAACAGGCAGATGTTCCCCAGCCCTTGAGTGTTTGTAATTTTTTTGCTTCCCTTAAATTTATTTTCATAATAATCCCCACTTTATGAAAAATCTTTATTAAATTATACCAACAGAAGACCAATATGTAAATAAAAAAATGAGGGTATCAAAAAATTTGATATCCTCATTAAAAATGAACTTGTTTGTCGAATTTTCTGTTGTTTATGATTTGATTTCACAACCAAGGAATTGAGGTCAGTTCTGATTTTTCTGCTCCTTTTTCTTGTTTATAATTCCGGTTACTATAATTAAGGCAACAAATACAACTATGGAAATTGTGCCGGCAAGGGCTGCCTTTTCACCAAAAGGCATATACTCATCCATTATCGGTTTTAAGAATTGGTATGAAACCAAGTCACTCATTTCCCTGTATTTTTCGGTGAATTTGTATTCAAGAACAAATAGCATAGCTGAATAGAGATTTACAAAGATGCCGTAGTAGAGAAGCGACCTCCACAGGAAAGGAATATTTATTAACATCACTAATAATGCGAGTACTTTGCATATTGTCATAAGGGTATTAACTGTTTCATAGGATGTCAATATGATAATTTGGTCAATTGTAAGTCCTGATTCCGCTTCAATGTACTGCAAAACTGCTTTTTTGACCTCTATATTTACTTTTTCCTCATAGGTTGAGGCATTATCGGAATTGAACTCCGGGTTTGTTTCAAGGGTGATTCCCTTTTCCACTCTCTCCCTTGCGTCACCCACATCAGCATCAACAATAAAGTAATCCACTATTGAGTGAATTTGCGATTTAACCACTTTGTTCACATAATCCGAAGACAATAATCGGTCAACAGCGTGGTCTGTAATTGTACCTGCAAAGGGATATAGAAGATTTGTAAAATCACTTAAAGGATTATTTCTTACATATTCCTCAATCTCAGCCGACACATAATCCTTAACATATTTATCCAGAGTTATTTTTTCGCCGTTATATATGAATTTAAGAGATGCTAAATCCATACTCTCAATCTGTGCGTCAAATTTATCAGAAATCAGGTAAACCTTTGCACCGTTTATAATTGTTGCACCAAAAAGGCTAATTGCGATACAAACAGAAAGTATCACTGAAAGAATTACTGAAACTATTCTATATGGCTTTGCATACTTCTTCATAATACCACCTAAAAAAACACCCTGCATCAAAAAGATACAGGGCAGATTTTCAAAGAACTGTAACTATCGGAATTAGTCTTCCTTTTTCTTGCGGAAAAGAACCATCTGGATTGGGAAATAAAGGAAGAACTGAATGCAAGCACAAATTGCACCGGAAATCGCAATTGCTGAATCAGCCAATCCCTTTGATGTAAGGAAGTTAACTAAAAATGGCTGTAACCAAGCTGAGAAAGCGATAAGAGCAATTGTTACAACAAGATAAATCGGGAAAACAACTTTAATGTTTGCACAAGAGTTAAATGTCTTCTCTCTGTTTACAAAGAAAGAGAAAATCTGTGCAAGAATATTACAAGATGTCAATGCAATAAAAAGCCCGAGTCCAGTTGTATCCATACCGGCAGCAGCGGCTTTTTCAGAAGACCAGATGCCTAAATTAAAAAGGTCGTAAGGTCTTGCAAGGAATTCCTCAGTCATAGGTAATTTAACAAGATATGGTAAGAAAAGCTGAATAACGAATGCACCTAAACTTACAACGATAAATTTGATGAACTGCCACAAAGTCTCAACACCCTTGCCTTTTGCTGCAGCAGCCTTATCAATGTCTTTTAATTTTGCCATAATAAAATACTCCTTTTATGTACCAATTTATGTATAAATCATAGCACAAATGCATTCAATAGTCAATAAATAAAAAGATTTTGTCGGGATGGTTTTACTTATGGCTGATTTACCACGCCTGTAAACAGAGGTAGTCCATCTTCGCTTGTTATAACGAAAATAAATGGTCTGTCAACAATAAAATCTATTATTTCTTCCGAGGGTCTTGCAGAACCTCCAAGAGGTTCTACAGTATATGCTGATGCAACAACACCTTCTTCATCTATTAAAACTCTCACACCGTGCTCAACCTTTGAAATGTTTACAGCGTCACCATTTTCACAAAGAGGCGTGAAATCGGATTTTGTGCTGTCAAAGCAATTTATAATTCCAAGGCTTATTAACCCGTTTTTCAAATCCATATTTGAAGAAACATCAAATTTGGGAACGGACAGATTTATTCTTATTTTCTTATTGTTTGACCATCTTCCGTTTGATGCCATAAATGACAATGCTTCACTATCGGACAGCAAATCGTCAACACTTACATTTTCGTCGGGCAAAATAAAGAGCATTCTGCCACTATTTGCAAGTTTTCTGCCCACTGCTGAGAATTTATTTCCCCAATAATAATAGTCATTATATTCTTTGTGATTCATAAAATCGCAGGTTACATCACCTCTGGGGGAATGGAAAACACTTTTACTTGTGTATCTTTCTTCAAACTCTGCATCCCATCTTGCCTGATAAAAAATCGTTGTTGCTAATGCCATAACAGTTTGGGCATCTAATTCCAGATTTTCGATTTGGTCACTCAACATTCCTCCTGTCTGCTGATTCAACCAGTCGTGTAATGCTTTATTCATTTCGTCCGAGCCCATCTGCCCCTGATATGAAGATGCATAATAATTGGTTGTAAGAAAATCCAGAGTTTTTTCATTAAACTTAACACTCTTATTAAGCCAAATTGAGCTTGCAAGAATACTGGTAACAGCACCGTCATCGTTGTAGTTTGCGTTCCACACGGAATTTGCCTGTTTACGCAAAGTACTGATGCTTTCAGCACCCAATAAATCTAAAATTTGTTGACGGCTTTCTCCACCGGTTATTTCAGCAGTCATTGCCAGTGCCATATAGACATTCAAGGGTGAATAAAGCCTGTTTCCCTTTCCTGCACCTGAAAGGAACTGGCTATAAGTCTTTTTAAAGAAAACATCAAGATTCTTTCCTGCTCCGTAATAAGCCTTGCGTTCTCTCCTGCTGTCTTCCCAAGCAGCCATATTATTCCAGTCTGACGGATATTGGACCATCTGAGGGTATTTTGCCAATCGCAAACTGTAAACCTTTGGAGTTAACGGATTATCGTCAACAGAAGGAATAAGCATTGAGGAAGTTGGCTTTTCTGTTGTTGGTTCTTCGCTATTTGAATTATTATTCTCTGTTGATGGCTCATCTCCATTAGTATTGTTTTGCTCTGTGGATGGTTGCTCAATTAAAGGATTGTCAATCAATGGCTTGTCCTGCTTAAGAAACGGAATAATTGCCACCATAATAAGCAAAACTGCAGCAACGGGAGCTAACCATTTCAAATATCGGATATTACTCTTTTTTACTTTTTCATCTGCTTGTGCTATCAAATCAGCATCTATCATACCGATAGCATCCAATAGTTTATCTGACTTCATATTAACATTCCCTCCTTCTCAAGATAAGAGAACAGTTTTTCTCTTGTTCGTTTTAAAATCATCTTGACTTTGCTTTGTCCGTAACCATATCTGTTGCAGATTTCTGTTACGGAGTCAAAATACCAATATCTTCTTAAAAAAACATTTCGTTCTTTTTCAGGTATGGTTCTTAAGAATTCAGATATTTTCTTTGACAGTTCCTCTGCAAATATTTCATCACTTATGGATTTATCGTGGGAGATACAATTCTCAAGTTCATAAAGAGAAAGCTGTATTTCTCCGCCACCGCGTTTATCAGCGGTTTTCTTTCTCCATCTGTCAATTGATTTTTGTCTTGTTATGGTGCCGAGGTAGGCAGAAAGAATTTTTGGTTTTTGTGGCGGAATGCTTTTCCAGGCTTCTAAATATGTATCGTTCTCACATTCTTCTGCATCCTCATTATTTTTCAGAATGTTATATGCAATAGAATAACAATAACTACCATATTTAGCCTTTGTTTCGCTTATTGCAGTTTCATTTCTTTCAAAAAACAATTCTACAATTTTAGCATCATCCATACTTCCACCCCCGATTATAATTTGAAAGTCCTTTCACTTATAAAGACGGAAAATCTTTCTTCCGGTCACAAAAAACTTAACGGCGGGAATAATCCCGCCCTTATTTTTACTCGCCATTCATTTCTTTAAGTGTCATTTCAATTCCGTCAGCTATTGCTTTTGCATATTTTTCCATATTTTCGTCGTAATCTTTATTGTCATTCACATTGGAAATAAACCCAATTTCAGCAAGGACTGACGGCATTTTTGTATTTCTGTTTATATAGTAATTCTTATCTGCACCATCACGGTAGCCGGTGTGTATTCCTCTGTTTTGCGATATGCCAACTGTTTCAAGGCAATCAAGTATATTCTGTGCCAAAAGCGTGTCGTCCGTGGGGTTTGAGGAGTGCACCCACATTTCCATACCCGTTGCAGATGACGAGGAACTTGAATTTCTATGTATTGAAACAAAAAGCGACGCTTTCGCCTTGTTTGCAATTTTACATCGCTCTTTAAGGGATACGTCGCTGTCATTATCTCGAGTCATAATAACATTGTATCCTCTGTCGGTCAATATATCCCTTACCAAAAGTGACAACTTTAAAGTGTCATTTTTTTCATATCTGCTTCCAAAAACTGCACCCGAACTACCGCCACCGTGACCGGGGTCGATGCAGATGGTCTTTTCGTCGGGGACAAAGTTTAACTGTTGGAGTTTATAAATCGTTTCATCCCCACCAACCATAATCATTGCAAACACTATGCTAAAGGTGAGGGTGAAAAGTGCGATTATAGGAAACAGAAAGGATTTTTTGTTGTTTGTTTCTCTTATGTTTTTCATATCTGAATATTAAAGGTTAGAAAATTTCTCCTTGATTTCTGCAGCCCTGCCACAAGTCATTCTTCCCTCCGGACAAGCACCTACAAAACAGCTTGGACCATAGAACTTGAAGATTGTGGGTTCAACTCTGCGAAGCTGTTTAAGGGCATCAACTGCATACTCCTGAATTTCCCACTGTGCACGAGTGCAGGAGCGAAGGCGAAGGAATAAAAGAAGTTGTCTTGCGTTCATAGTTGTTACTATATCAAGTGTATTACCGCTGAGCTGATAATATACCAATAATTCTTCTGCTACGCCAAGATTTTTAAGTCTTTCGTATTCACTTGCAGTTTCCTTGAAAGCATTTTTATACTTTTCTAAAAGTTCAGGCTTATCCTTCAAAACAGGCGGAATTATGAAACTTAATCTGTCTGTTTTTGTGAGTTCAGGAATCTGGATTGACTGAATTCTGTGACGAGCAAAATGAGTGATACAAGAAAGTGAAACATTGTTAAAACGGAAGGTGTAATTTGCACATTCCAACGCTCTTGGTCGTTTACATTTAACAACTGCTTCAACGATTTTACTTATCATTTCATCGTCGGAGAGTATTTTTTCAATCTGTTCTGTTGAATAGTTTTTATCTGAGATAAGGGCATTTCTTGCAACACATTTTGCTGCATCAGGTGTGTAAGCTAAAAGTTCAACAGGTGTTTCTGTATGTACGGGCTCAACCTGAATAAATGAAAGGTCGGGAACATCATTTATTTGCTTTTCAGGATTGAAACTTGACATAATTCCCGGGGCTTTTTCTTTTGCCTGTTCATAAAGTTCAAGTCCTAATTTCTTGATTTCAGGATATTTTGCACCTCTGCCGCAAATCATAGCAGAAAGCATATTGAGAAATTCTCTGCCGTTAACACTGCAGAAGAAATTACTGTAAAGACAGTATGGCAATACAAAACGAGCATCCTCACGAAGAACACCATTCTCGCAAAGTTCATCGTAAAGTGCAAACATTTTACTCATGTGTGCTTTATATGAATTTTCCATTTCAACATTGTTGAATTCAGGCACATAGAAACCTGCGTCACTGAAATTGACATATCGTCTTGACTTAACTGTATATGAAGCAAGGCGGAATTCAATGATAAACTGCTCAACAACTGCAGTAACATTCTGAAAAGCAATTTGGAAATATGTATGCTCAACTGTACTTGTATGACCTGATGCTGTAACCTTTCCGATAAGATTAGCATTTTTCTCTCTGTCCTGAGATTTATCCCAGATAGAAAGTGCTGTACCCTCCTGAGTTGAAATTCTACCGCTTGCAGCAGTAACCTTTTCGTCAGTATCAGTCATACCGATAATCAATGCTGTGCTTTTATTGTAATCGTACGCCATAAATATCCCCTTTTCACAAAATGTCTTATTCTAATATATGATAACACAAAAAAATCCCCTATGCAATAATTAAATACAAGATGAGAAACTTATTGGGATTAAGTGTTTGTTATAAAGCCATAGACAATTTCAACATAAAAAGCATCCACTTTTTTATTGAATAATTTCTTTGTTTTTTATAAAAGTTTTCAAAAAAACTATTGACATTTTTGAATCATTGATATATAATTGCTTTTGCTCGTTGGGGAATAGTGTAACGGTAGCACGACAGACTCTGACTCTGTTTGTTGGGGTTCGAATCCCTATTCCCCAGCCAATAATCGACGAATTTCAACAAGAAGTTCGTCGATTTTTTCTTGTTACTTCTTTACCATTCAATATTCACCAATCAAGCAGATTCGGGTTTGTAAACATTTATCTTCCATACCGATAAAATCAAATTTGTTGAAATCCATTTTTGTTTGTGCTATACTTTTAATTACAGTATGAAAAAGGAGAAATTTTTATGAGCAAAACACAAGCCAAGCCTCAGAACCCTCTGTGGCAAACCACGAAAGCCGAGAGAAAAAGTTATTACACATATTTCTTCGGACAGAATATGATTTACAGTATGATAGCCAGCTATCTTACAACCTTCCTTCTTCTCATTGGTGTTGACCCTGTTAAATCTGCAGCAGTTATGTTGGTTGTTAAAGTATGGGATGCAGTTAATGATGCTGTTTTTGGTGTAATTTTTGATAAAGTCAATTTTAAAAGCAATCAAAAATACATTCCTTGGTTAAAAATCGCCTGTGCACTTACCCCTGCGGCAACTGTTGCAATCTTCATCATTCCTAATGCTGCAAGCGAAACCGTTAAGCTCGTTTGGTTCGCATTGGCATATATTATCTGGGATACAGCTTACACACTTTGCGATGTTCCTGCGTTCGGTATCATTACAGCTATGACAAGTAACGTTGAAGAAAGAAATACTATTCTCTCTCTCAAGGGTATTACTGCAGGTGTTGGTACTGCTCTTACTACTGTTCTCGTAAGTGTTCTTATCAGCGAATTTATCGGCTTTGGCTATGGTCCTGTTTCTATTGTTGTTGCAATTGTTGCAATGGCAACAATGTTCCCTATCTGTAAACATTGTCAGGAAAGAAATAAAACCACTGATGAGGAACAGTTTACCGTAAGAAGAATGCTCAAATATGTTATCAGCAACAAGTATCTTCTTATCTATTATATCGGCTATATTTTCTATTCAGGTGCTCAAACCTATAACGCACTTCACGTAATTACAGCCTACTATATTTACGGAAATTCTCTTGCATCTCTTATCACGGGTACTGTTGCAGCATTACCACAGCTTATTATGGCACTTCTTGTACCTAAAATTATCAGAAAAATTGATAAGACAACACTCTTCAAAATCAGTGCTCTTGCTACGATTATTCTATCTTTCCTCATTATTCCTACAAGAAACAGCTTTATTCTCTTTATCATTACATATATGCTTCGCTCAATTCCTCTTGGCATTATCGGTGTTCTTTCGTTCACATTCACACCTGACTGTGCAGAGTACGGTCAGTACACAACAGGAACAGAAGCAAAGGGTATCACATTTGCTATTCAGACCTTTGCAGTTAAACTTGCCGCTGCAATTTCCGGTTCAATGGGACTTGCTCTCCTTGGTTGGTTCGGCTTCAAAACAAAGTTTATGGTTAATGGTGTAGAACAGCAAGTCAGCAGCTTTGCAGACCTTGAAGCAATCAATGCTATATCCTTACAGTCTGCAGAAGCCCTTGACGGTCTTTGGTTCACATATAATGTTGTGCCTATTATCGGTCTTGTTATTGCCTTAATAATCTGGTGCTTCTACAAGCTTAATGACAAGGATGTTCAGGTTATGGCAGACTATAATGTGGGCAAAATTACAAAGGATGAAGCTGAAAAGCTTCTTTCAAGAAAGTATTGATAAAACGACAAACTTCGTATTGTTCAAAAGACAACAAAACGGTATTTTAATCCCAAAAGTGGTTGACACCCTATGTGTCAGCCACTTTTTTATTAGTGTAACATATTCAGTAAACTACAATTTGTAAAAATTTTCTATTGACATTATTTGTCCGTAGTGCTAAAATTCTTGTAAGTTAATATTTAACCTTTAAACCGATGAGAAAGAGTAGTAATTGATTTCAACTTATTTTCAGAGAGTCGTTGATGGTGAAAATACGGCAATAAGAGTTTCAATGAATGGGCTTTTGAGGGCAATCCGAAAGGGCGAATAAAGTCGAGCACAATACTGTCGTATTGCAAGATTTTAGACGCAGAATAGGCGAAAATATGCTAACAAGAACCGTATCGTGTTCGGCATTATTCGCCTTAATAGGTGCGACGGAGGGCAACCGTTATAGTGCTGAGTGTATATTTGTACACGGTGAGTGCGTAGTTTATACTGCGAATTTGGGTGGTACCGCAGATTTTACAGTCTGTCCCATAAGTTGTGGGGCGGATTTTTTATTTTTTAAGGAGGAACAATTATGATTCTCAACAATGTTGATTTTGACACTTATTTTAACAACTATCCTGACAAAAACGGTTACTTCGGCAAATATGGCGGGGTTTACATTGACGACAAATTAAAAAATGCTATGGCAGAAATTACAGAGGCATATTTTTCAATTTGTCAGTCAAGAAAATTTATCGCAGAGCTTCGCAGAATTCGTAAAGAATTTCAGGGCAGACCAACTCCCGTTACACATCTTGAAAGACTTTCAGATGCCCTTGGCGGTAAGGTTCAGCTGTATGCAAAGCGTGAGGATTTAAACCATTCGGGTGCACACAAGCTTAATCACTGTATGGGTGAAGCACTTCTTGCAAAATATATGGGTAAGAAAAAGGTTATTGCTGAAACAGGTGCAGGCCAGCACGGTGTTGCTCTCGCTACTGCTGCTGCATACTTCGGACTTGAATGTGACATTTATATGGGTTCTGTTGACATTAAGAAACAGGCTCCAAATGTAGCAAGAATGAAAATTCTCGGAGCAAATGTTGTTGAGGTTACCCACGGTTTACAAACCCTTAAAGAAGCCGTTGATGCTGCATTTGACGCATACAGCAAGGAATATAATGATTGTATTTACTGTATCGGTTCAGTTTTAGGACCTCACCCATTCCCAATGATGGTTCGCGATTTTCAGAGTGTTATCGGTATTGAGGCAAGAGAGCAGTTTATTGAAATGACAGGCCATCTTCCTAATGCCGTTGTTGCTTGTGTTGGTGGTGGCAGTAATGCTGCAGGTCTTTTCTCAGGATTTCTTAATGACCCTGTTGATATTTATGGTATTGAGCCACTTGGTCGTGGTCCTAAAATGGGTGACCACGCAGCAAGTCTTAAATATGGTACTGAAGGCATTATGCACGGGTTTAACAGCATTATGCTTAAGGACGAAAACGGTGAGCCTGCTCCTGTTTACTCAGTTGCAAGTGGCCTTGACTATCCTTCATCTGGTCCTGAACACGCATTCCTGCAGGAAATCGGCAGGGTTAAATATGATGTAATTGACGATGAGGAAACAATCGATGCATTCTTCAAACTTTCTCGTATGGAAGGTATCATCCCTGCTATTGAAAGCTCACACGCAGTTGCATACGGTATGAAACTTGCAAAGACTATGGAACACGGCTCAGTCCTTATCAACCTTTCAGGTCGTGGCGACAAGGATATGGACTATGTAATCGAGAATTACGGAATCAGATAAAAAAATTAAATGCAATAAGCAGTAGATTAACTCCGTAATAATTATTCACTTGACAGTCAAAGTGGCTTGTGATATACTTTTTTTGTAAATAATTGAGATAATTCGGATAGGAGATATTACTATGGAAAGAATTAAGACAATCGAAACAAGAGACCTTACAGCTTCTGCCACAAAAGGCGGTTGTGGTGAATGCCAGACATCTTGCCAGTCAGCTTGCAAGACATCTTGTGGTGTTGCTAACCAGCAGTGCGAAAACTGCGAAAGCAAATAAGAAATAAAAAATCTATTGCTGAAAGCAGGTAATGCATTTGTATTACCTGTTTTTTGTTGAAATGAGTTGTTTTTATGGTACATCAATATAAATTAAACGGGTACAATATCGTTCTTGACACCTGCAGTGGCTCTGTACATACAGTTGACGATGTGGCTTATGATATAATCGCACTTTATAAAGATAAGAGTGCTGACGTAATCGTTAAGGAAATTACAGAAAAGTATAATGACATAACCCCAAAAGATGTTCTTGAGTGTCTTGAAGATGTGAAATATCTTGAAGAAAACGGGAAACTCTTTACACCTGATACATACGAGGGAATGGCATTTGATTTCAAAAACAGAAATACTGTGATTAAGGCTCTCTGTCTTCATGTTGCACACACCTGCAACCTCAACTGTGAGTATTGCTTTGCAAGTCAGGGCAAATACCACGGTGAAAGAGCACTTATGAGCTTTGAGGTTGGTAAACGAGCACTTGATTTCCTTATTGAAAATTCAGGTACAAGAAGAAATCTTGAAGTTGACTTTTTCGGTGGCGAACCACTTATGAACTGGGATATTGTGAAAGAACTTGTTTCATACGCACGAGTTCAGGAAAAAATCCACAACAAGAATTTCCGTTTTACACTTACGACAAACGGTATGCTCATTGACGACGATGTTATTGATTTTTCAAATCGTGAAATGAGTAATGTTGTTTTAAGCCTTGACGGTAGACCCGAAGTTCACGACAGACTTCGTGTGGACTATATGGGTCGTGGCAGTTACGATACTATCGTTCCTAAATTTCAGGAATTCGTTAAGCGTCGTGGTGGCAAAAACTACTATATGCGTGGCACATTCACACATAAAAATGTGGATTTTACAAACGACATTTTCCACATGGCTAATTTAGGGTTTACGGAACTGAGTATGGAGCCTGTTGTTTGTGCTCCTGAAGATGCAAGTGCTTTAACTGAGGGTGATTTGCCAATCCTTTATGAGCAATATGAACTTCTTGCAAAAGAAATGATTAAGAGAAAAAAAGAAGGCAAACCTTTCACATTCTACCACTATATGCTTGACCTTAAAAACGGTCCTTGTATTTACAAGAGAATTTCAGGCTGTGGCTCAGGTACTGAATATATGGCAGTAACTCCTACAGGCGACCTTTACCCTTGTCATCAATTTGTCGGTGACACAAAATACTTGCTTGGTAATATCTGGGATGGTGTTACAAACAAGGAAGTTCAGAATGAATTTAAACTCTGTAATGCCTACGCAAGACCCCAATGTAACGATTGTTGGGCAAAGCTCTATTGTTCAGGTGGTTGTGCCGCAAACTCATACCACGCATCGGGTAAAATCACAGGTATTTATGAATATGGCTGTGAATTATTCAAAAAACGTATTGAATGTGCAGTTATGATACAAGTCGCTGAAAGCGAAGAATAAAGGAAAATGCAAATGGACACACCAATTTTTGACTTTGTGCAGAATTACATTAAAAGTAATGCTGCCCGACTCCACATGCCGGGTCATAAGGGTGTGTCTTTTTTAGGCTGCGAAGCCTCTGATATTACGGAAATAAAAGGTGCAGATGAGCTTTATGCACCTGATGGAATAATCAAAAAGAGCGAAAAAAATGCTACTCAACTTTTTGGCACATCAAAAACAATTTATTCCGCAGGCGGGTCAAGTCAGAGCATAAATGCTATGCTTTATCTGGCTTACTTAAAGGCAGACAAAGCACAAAAACCTTTTGTACTAGCAGGAAGAAATGCACATAAGTCTTTTATTTATGCTCTTGCAAAACTTGACTGTGATGTTGAGTGGATTTATCCCCCGTCAACTGACAGCATCTGTTCTTGCATTGTTACTGCAAAGCAAATTGAAAATAAGTTGAATTCACTCCAAAACAAACCTTTTGCAGTCCATATTACAAGTCCTGATTATTTAGGCGGAATTTGTGACATCTCAAGCATCTCAAAGGTATGCAAAGAGTATAATATTCCTTTGCTTGTGGATAATGCACACGGCAGTTATCTTAAATTCTGCGAAATAGATTTGCATCCAATAAGTCTTGGTGCAGATATGTGTTGCGACTCGGCACACAAAACACTTCCTGTGCTTACGGGTGGTGGGTATCTGCATATTGCAAAAGATGATAAATATGAGTTTTCACAAAATGCAATAAATGCTATGGCAATTTTCGGCTCAACAAGCCCGTCATATCTCATTTTGCAATCCTTGGACTTATGTAATAAATATATTGATGAGAAAATCACGGATGATATAAAAATCTGCACCGAAAAATGTGATGTTATCAAGAGTATTATGCTTGAAAAGGGTATTCACTGCCTTTCAAATGAGCCTTTGAAAATAACTGCAGATTTTCGTGGATTTGATTTTGATTTCAAAACACATTTCAGAGATAATGGCATTGAATTTGAATATGCAGACGACAATTTTGTTGTATTTATGCTATCCCCGCAGAATTCTCAAGAGGATTTTGAGAAACTAAAAAATGCCTTTCAAAATCTTAAAATTGAAAAGACTAAGGACATTGAGAATATTGAATTTGAAATCGCAGAAAGAGTTATGACAATTCGTCAGGCAAATTTCAGCGAAAGTGAAGAAATAAATGTTGAAAATGCACTTAACCGAGTGTGTGCAAATCCAACTGTTTCCTGCCCCCCTGCTATTCCGATTGCAGTAAGTGGCGAAAGAATCAGTGAACAACATATTAAACTATTCAGAAGATATGGCATACACCGTATTTGGGTTATTAAATAAAGTTCATAGTACTAAGAAAGAGTAATTCGGGACAGTTTGCGGTCCGAATTACTCTTTTTTTATTAGATAAAATTATTTGTATAATAGCTTTTGTTTTATGGATTGTTAAAATCCCCTGCAGAAAATATCAGGTAAACCTTAATTTACTGTCTTCTTAATCCTTTAGGATAGTGGTTTTTTGCCTTACTATTTGACACCTTTACTCCACCAACCGTGCAGCCATCAACCATTACAACTGCCCAACCATTAGGACAATCCGTGTCAAATTCCTCGCCGTGAAGATATTTTTTAATTTCTTCACTATCGGCTGTGAGATTGATTTTTCTTTTAAAATCCGTCCCCATAGCCATAAAAAATTGGTGATGTGGTTGGATATAATTCTTACGGATTTCACCGATTGTCACTCCGCAAGAAAAAGCCGTACCTTTTTCAACAGTAAAATCAGGAGTGAAATAAACGGGGTTTCCATTATACATAATCACATTGTTTTTATCATAGTACACAAGCGTGTCGTTAAGGAAATCTATAACTGTTTTATCAATTTTCTCCTTGTTTACAGTTGAAACGGATTTTCCTTGATAATTTTCATTGGTATTATGAAGCACCGCCACAAACTGCCCTTCGCCTTTTGTTTTGTGTGGATAACATCGTCTTGTATAGCGAATGTTTTCACATTTACAACCGTCAAAATATACTCCGTCAACGGTATTCTCCCTTACTCTTTCCGTTGTTGGCATAAGTTCAAATTCAGGATGACGCTGTAAAAAAGCATCAACGGTCATCTCATTTTCGTGGAGTGAAAATGTGCAGGTTGAATATACAATATAGCCACCCGATTTAAGCATCTTAACTGCACAATCAAGAATTTCAGTTTGTCTTTCTGCACACATTTTTACATTTTCAGGTGACCACTCGTCAATGGCAATTTCCTCCTTGCGGAACATTCCCTCCCCTGAACAAGGTGCATCAACCATAATCATATCAAAGGTTTCAGGAAATACTTTTGAGCTTTTTTGAGGGTGCATACAAGTTGTAACAACATTTTTAAAGCCCATTCGTTCCATATTTCCCGTCAATATCTTGCATCTTGAGGGAACAATCTCGTTTGACACAAGGACACCATTTTCACCCAGTTTATTCTGAATCTGACTGCTTTTGCCCCCGGGTGCAGCACACAAGTCGAGAACTTTCCAATCCGGTTCAATATCAATGCTTTCAACAGGCACCATAGCAGCAGGTTCCTGAATATAAATCATACCTGCGTGGTGATAAGGGTGGTTGCCGATGCCATCATAGTTAAAGTAAAAGCCATTTTGTACATAAGGAATTTTTTCAGTTTGGAACGGATTGATTTTTTCAAAATTCTCAACTGAAATCTTATCCGTATTTACACGAAAAGCACGAACGGGCGACTCCTCATAGGACTTTTTAAAGTCATCAAACTCGTCACCCAACAATACTTTCATTCTGTTTTCAAATTCAACAGGTAATTGTTTCATTTTACTCTCCCAAACACATTTCAGCGTGTAACATACACATCCCGACAGCAGTAATTGCTGCTGTTTCTGTACGGAGAATTCGTTTGCCTAAAGAAACTACTTCTCCTCCGTTTTCTATTGCCAATTCGATTTCTTTTTCATCAAATCCACCTTCTGGACCAATTAAAATCCCCACGGACATACCTTTTTTGATTTGTAAAAGAGCATTTTTTGTATCTGCCATTCCGTTTTTGCTTTCATAAGGTACTAAAAGCAAATCCAGTTTTTTTGCCTTTTCCAAAGCCTGTTTATATGTAAGCACATCTGAAATTTCCGGAATTCTGTTGCATTTACTCTGTTTCGCTGCACTTTCGGAAATACTTTGCCAACGGGAAACTTTTGATTTCTTTTTCTTATCATCAAGTTTCACAACGCAACGGTTCATTTCCACGGGAATTATGCTCTCGACACCCAACTCAACAGTCTTTTGAATAATCAACTCCATTTTATCCCCTTTAGGAAGCCCTTGGAAAAGATAAATGCTGATTGGCAGACTTGTATCATTGTAGTTTTCTTCAATAACTTTTGCTATTACCGTGTCATTTTCTATACTCTCGATTTCACAGAGATTACTGACACCATTATCACTAACCAAAAAGGTATCCCCAACCACCATTCGCAAAACATTTTTTATATGGTTAAAATCAACACCTGTTATAACATATTTATTATTCAATTTTTGGTTTTCATTGACAAAGAAATTGTGCATAAATATCTTCCTTTTACAAAAATGGTGGATAAGTCACTTCTCATCCACCATCCAGTTTTATTATTTTATCATATCAAGGAATGGAGAACCACGATGTACAACAAATGTTATTGCACTCTCAAGCATCTTGAATTCTCTTTCAGTAACATAAGCACACTCACCGTCAACATTAACTGCTGCAGGCTTAGCACTCTCAACCTTTACATGCTTACATCTCTTGACTGTTGTGAAATCCCATTCAACATGCTCTCCCTTCTTATATCTGCCAAGAAGAGGAATAAGTCCAAGGGGATTACTTCCCTTTAATTCTTTAGGGAATTTAACCATAACACATTCAATCAAACCATCATTTGGCATAGCTGATGGAGCTGCCATATAGCCACCACCGTACCAACGGGAATTACCGATATAGCAGAAAAGATAGTCGTCATCGTCATGCAACTCACCATCAATGGAAATTCTGAAATGATTTGTGAGTTTTCCTTTAAGAATAGCCTTAACTGCTGCAAGAGTATATGCCAAAGTACCACTTACAAAAGGTATCTTTTTAAAATCGGACTGCATAGCACAAACCTCTGAGTCAACACCCATTGCACATTCGTTGATTGAAACCTCACCATCAGCAGTTTCAATAAGGTCAAGCTTTACGGGAACACCATTTATGTGGTCATCAATATTCGTATTTCTGCCAAAAAGACGGTTAAAATCGTTACCTGAACCCAACGGAATATTTGCTACTTCGCAGTTAGGATATTTATAACATCCGTTAACTACTTCGTAAAGACAACCGTCACCACCACAGGAATAGAAGCGTACGGGCTCACCTTTTTTTGCAACTTCCTCGGCATGTCTCATACCGTCACGAGGACCTTGTGTTCTGTAAACATAGCCGTCAAGGTTGTGAGTTTTCAAATATTGCTCTGCCTTTAAAGCAAAATTTCTCGCCTTGCGACCTTTACCGGATTTGGGGTTAATGATAAAAATGTGTTTCATATTCTTCTCCTAAATCATTTATAATACATATATAATTGGCATTTAATCATACCATTGTATAACTTGCGTCGTTTATCTGCTTTTCTTCCGAAAACCTTTTCAAACTCCTCGTCGGGACTAATAATGTAGTATGCCCATCCACGATCGGGAGTAAATATTTTCCCCATTGTTTTATAGATTTCCTCTGCAGATTTAATATCCAACATTCTTTCCCCGTAAGGTGGGTTACAAATGACAGTACCTTTTTCGCTCTTGCGAACAAAATCCTTTAAATCTCTTTTAGAAAGGTCAATTTTCATTCCCACTCCTGCTCGTCTTGCATTTTCCCTTGCAATTTCAAGAGCGTGAAAGTCAATATCGGAGCCATAAGCCATAAATTCGGCATCCTGAACAACCAAATCGGCTGCCCTCATTCTTTCCTGTTGCCAGAATTTTGAATCTATATTCTCAAATCTTTCAGAGATAAACGAGCGTTTAAGTCCCGGTGCAATATTAAGGGCTTTCATAGCACCTTCAATCAGAATTGTACCTGAGCCACAGCAAACATCATAAAGTGTGTGGTAATGGCGAAGTCGTGCAAGGTCCGCCATTGCTGCAGCAAGAGTTTCCTTGATTGGTGCAGAGTTTGACACAGGTCGATAGCCTCTTTTGTGAAGTCCCACACCTGAAGTGTCTATGAATACTGTCACAACATCCTTCATAATGGAAAATTGAATTTGATGAACAGGTCCTGTTTCTTCAAACCAAGAAATCCTGTATTTTTCCTTAAGCCTTTCAACAACTGCTTTCTTAATAATTGCCTGACAATCACTTACTGAAAAGAGTTTAGAATTAAGAGAATATCCTTTTACGGGAAATGCATCCACCTTCCCTATCCACTCTTCCCACGGCAATTTTTTTACGCCTTGAAAAAGTTGTTCAAAGGTTACAGCTTTAAATTCACCCATACGGATTAAAATTCTTTCGCTGTATCGTGAGCAAATATTAGCACGGGCAAGGATGCTTTCGTCACCCTCAAAGTCAACTCTGCCGTTGTTTGCAACGACATTCAAGGCATCCATATCACGCAATTCCTGGGCAACTAAACCCTCTAAACCTAAAAGACATGGTGCAGAATACTTTATAAACATCAAACTACTCCATTTTACATTATTCACAGAAATTATATAAAATAATTTTCTGATTGTCAACAAAAAAATAAGGGACTGTAAAAACTTTCGTTTTTACAGTCCCTATTTCTTTTTATTTGTAATTTAGCTTGATGCAAGCTGAAGTGCCAAGCGAACATCCAATGCTGACACCTTACCGTCACCATTTATATCCGCTGCCTTAAACTGGTCAGCAGTAAAAGGTCTGGTTGCTGCAACATATTGTAAAATCCATCTTGCATCAATGGCACTTACCTTGCCGTCACCTGTTACATCACCAAGGAAGATATTAGGTAACAAGCCATTTTCCTGTGCATATTCATAAGCATACGAATCAGCAGGAGCATCAATATAGAAGCTTTCGTGACATCCTTCAAATACGCCCTCACCAATATCAGTTACTGTCGCAGGAATCTTCACTTTCTTAAGATTTGCACAACCCTCAAATGCTGCAACCTCAATAGTAGTAACATTTTTAGGAATTTCAAATTCTTCAAATGTTGCACCCTCAAATGCACCCTTGCCGATTGTTGTTACTGTTTCAGGGAATGTAACCTTTGAATAATCAACCTTATATGGAGCATAAATAATAGTTGTCTTGCCCTTGTTATAAAGAACACCTTCTAATGATGAATAGTATTCGTTACCATCTGCAACATTGATGGCTGTTAAATTCTCACAATGACAGAAAGCATACTCATCAATTGTTTCTACACTTGCAGGAATTGCAATTTCAGTAAGACCTGAGCCGTTGAATGCTAACATACCAATCTCATTAACACCTTCAGGTAGAGTAATGGATTTGAGTGCTGTACATTTAAGGAAAGCATAACCACCAATCTTTTTGAGTGTTGATGGAAGCTTCACCTCAGTTAATTCCACACATTCTCTGAAAGCGAGAAGGCTTATAGCTTCCATTCCCTCCGGAATTGTAACTTTTGTAAGCTTTTTACATTCTCTGAAAGCAGCATCTGCCATAACTTTTGTGCCTTCTTTGATTGCATATTCGCCCTCAAGAGTATTTTTTGCAGTAATCACAAATTTACCGATATAAAGAACTCCATTTTCCCAATTTGCCTCATTCTTATACAGTGCTGTTTTTGAGAACACATACTGACCAATTCTTGTTACGGTATCAGGAATCTGAACAGTTTCAACTTCAGTATTGCTCCAGAAAGCACGGTTTTCAATATCAACTACCTTGTAACCGTCAATCTCGGCAGGAATTACCAAGTCAACTGTTCCCTTTTTTGCACCTGTAACCTTACAAGTTTTGTCTTCTTCTGAAAGAACTTCATAGGTTATCTCAGAAGTTTCTGCCAATGCCATTACAGAAAAAACTGATAGTGCCATTACTAATGCTAAAATAATAGAAATAGTTTTTTTCATAATAATTTTCCTTCCCGATTTATATTGGAACTTATAGAAAGTCCTACAAGTAAATTAAACCATATTAACTGTTTTTTGTCAAGAAAATAGGACGAGAGTTGTCTCCCGCCCTATATGTCAATATTTTTAAGTGAGGATTTGCGGAAAATATGCCTCTCCACCATTTTTGAGCAAATTTTTCGCAAGACAATCTTGCAAAGGCGAAGCTGTATCAGGTATACCGCGAGCCGAGAGCAAGGCAGTATTGCGGAAAATATGCCAAAAATTAATTTTCTGTCATTTTTCTGACATATCGCTTAAAGAATGCAATTGCATCTTCACAGCAAGCGATTGGAATTCTCTCATTTGTCCCGTGTGTGCAGAGAAGAAGTTTTGTATCTGCTACGAATGGAGCAAAACGATAGATATTTTCACAAACAGGCTCGTAGTTATAAGCATCCGTACCACCCATTACAAGGAATGGTGTTACAAGGTTTCTACTATCCTGTGCTTCTGCTAATTCTTTAATTGTTTGGAATGCCTTTGAGTCCGTTGGTGAAACCTGTGAAGATTCTTTACCAACTAAAAATTCAACTTCAATATCCTTATTTTTTACGCTGTCACGGATATGCTGTTCAACATCTTTAATTGAAACACCCGGCATTGTACGGAAGTTAACAGTTATTGATGCCTTCTGTGGAAGAACATTGAACTGTGGGCTGCCCTCTGCCATTGTAACTGCTGTACAAGTGCGGATAAGAGATGCCGCCGCAGGTATGTTTTTACAAATTGCAAGAATAAGTGGTTGTAAAATCGGAGCATTTACAAGAACAACTCTTAAGGGATAACCTGCGTTCATACCAACTCTCTTAATAAGTTGTTTAAGATAATCCGGCATTGTTGCCTTAAACTGATGATTTTCAATATCCTTAATTACATCTGCAAGTTTACCTACTGCAGTGTGTTTTGGTGGCTGTGACGAGTGACCGCCCTTTGCATTTACACTTACCTTATAGTTAACACTACCCTTTTCGGCAATACCAACACCTGTAAGGTTAATGTCAAGGAGTTTTCCGAGTTTGACAGGAAGAATTGCACCACCCTCGTCAAGGACTGCTTCAAGGTGAACGCCCTGTTCTTTAAGATATGCTGCAATCTGCTTTGCACCATTATCAGGTGCTGCAACAACCTCTTCGTAATGACCTAAACAGATATATACTGTTCTCTTTGGACGGAAGCCCTCATTGATAAGCTCTTCCATACATTCCATAACGGCAATAAGGTGGTTTTTCATATCCATAGCACCACGGCCCCAGATAAACTCACCGTCGTTATAACCGCTGAATGGTTCGTGTTCCCAATCCTGTTCGGTTCCTGCGGTAATCGGCACAACATCCTGATGAGCAAGCATTGCGATACCGTCAAGGCTTGGGTCAGTACCCTCCCATTTATAAACAAGACTTGCATCTGCTACCTTTGTTTTGGTCATTGTTTTATGTACCAATGGAAATCTTTCTTCCAAAAATGCGTGGAATTTTTGGAACTCATTCCAATCAACAAGCTCTCTGTCGTAGTTAGAAATCGTCTTAATTTTAATTGCATCACTCAAATCCTGACAATACTTTTCCATATTTATCATTTCAGGTTCAAGTTTTTTGTTTTCTGCCTTTTTCTCTTTAAAGAAAACAGCACGGATAAGTGTTACAACAATAAAAAGACCTAAAAGTCCAAGAATTGCCCACAAAATCTTCATTTTACTACCCCCAAAAAATCTTTTAATATAAAAAACAAATACTAAATACCTTTAAACACGAAAATATTTTTTCTGTAACAATGAAAAAACCGCAAGACATACGAGTGTATTTCGAGGATTTTTGAAGCAGTTACAGGGAAAACAGACCGCATTATGTGTTTTTATCAACTTGGTGAAATGTTTTTAAGTTTCCTGTTTTATTACTGCGTTTATCGAGTTCTGCCATAACATCTTCTACTGCAATACCCTCATTCGCCATCATTACAAACAAGTGGAAAATAAGATCGCTGATTTCACCAACAGTCTCTTCTTTATTACCATTTTTCGCAGCAATAATTGTTTCAGAACATTCTTCTCCAACTTTTTTGAGAATCTTATCAAGTCCCTTTTCAAAAAGATAGCAAGTGTAAGAGCCTTCCTGCTTTTCTTCTTTTCTTGAAAGGATTGTTTCATAAAGATTTATCAATGTATCATTCATATTGTTTAATCTCCTTAAAAAAACAAGATTTACTGCCCGTATGACAAGCAGGTCC
>JAZSBY010000064.1:0-5678 GCA_045602655.1 Candidatus Fimenecus sp.
CTCTTCGGCAAGCCGACAACAGAAAACAACGTTGAGACATTTGCTAACATTCCGCAGATTATCCTCCACGGTGCAGAATTCTTCTCATCAATGGGTACAGAGAAGTCAGCAGGTACAAAGGTATTTGCTCTCGGTGGTAAGATTAACAATACAGGTCTTGTTGAAGTTCCAATGGGTACTACTCTTCGCGAAGTTATCGATGAAATCGGTGGCGGTATTCCAAACGGAAAGAAATTCAAGGCTGCTCAGACAGGCGGTCCTTCAGGCGGATGTATTCCTGCTTCTCTTATGGACACACCAATCGACTACGATAACCTTACAGCAATCGGCTGTATGATGGGTTCAGGCGGACTTATCGTAATGGACGAAGACAACTGTATGGTTGACATCGCTAAGTTCTTCCTCGACTTCACAGTTGATGAATCTTGCGGTAAATGTACACCTTGCCGTATCGGAACAAAGCGTCTTCGTGAAATGCTTGAAAAGATTACTGACGGTAAGGCAACACTTAAAGACCTTGACGAACTTGAAGAGCTTTGCTACTACATCAAGGAAAACTCACTTTGCGGTCTTGGTCAGACAGCTCCAAACCCTGTTCTTGCAACTCTTAAATTCTTCAAGGATGAGTATATTGCTCACGTTGTTGATAAGACTTGTCCGGCAGGTGTTTGTAAGAAACTTGTTAAGTATGAAATCGTTGCTGACGCTTGTAAGGGTTGTACACTCTGCTCAAGAAAGTGCCCAGTTGGTGCTATCAGCGGTACAGTTAAGAACCCACATGTTATTGACAGTAACAAATGTATCAAGTGCGGAGTTTGTATGGATTCATGTAAATTCGGTGCAATTATTAAGAAATAAGGAGAGTGCAAAATAATGGTAAACGTTAAAATAAATAATAAACCTTATTCAGTACCAAAGGGCAGCACTATCCTTGAAGCTGCTCGTTATGCAGGTATTGAAATCCCAACACTTTGCTACCTTAAAGACATCAACGAAATCGGTGCTTGCCGTATGTGTATGGTAGAAGTTAAGGGTGCAAGAAGCCTTGTTGCTGCTTGTGTATTCCCGGTTAATGAGGGAATGGAAATCTTCACAAATACAGAAAAGGTTAGACATTCAAGAAAAATGACTCTTGAACTCATCCTTTCAAATCACGATAGAAAATGTCTTTCTTGCGTACGCAGCGGAACTTGCGAACTTCAACAGCTTTGCAAGGAATTCGGTGTAGATGTTGAAGACAGATTTGACGGTGAAATGGTTCGTTACAACTTTGACGATTCAGCAGCTCATATGGTAAGAGATAACAACAAATGTATCCTTTGCCGTCGTTGTATCGCAGCTTGTGACCAGCAGGGTATTTCAGTTATCGGTGCTAATGCTCGTGGTTTTGATACTCATGTAAGCTCTGCATTTGATAAGGACCTTGCAGATGTTTCATGTATCTCTTGCGGTCAGTGTATCGTTAACTGCCCAACAGGTGCTATCGTAGAAAAAGACGATACAGATAAAGTTCTTGCAGCAATTAACGACCCTGAAAAGTTTGTTATTGTTCAGACAGCTCCTTCAATCCGTGCAACACTTGGTGAAGCATTTGGTATGCACATTGGTACAAATGTTGAAGGTAAAATGGTTGCAGCACTTCGCAGACTTGGTTTCGATAAAGTTTTCGATACAGACTTTGCTGCTGACCTTACAATTATGGAAGAAGCTAACGAACTTATCGAAAGAGTTCAGAACGGCGGAACACTTCCTATGATTACATCTTGCTCACCAGGTTGGATTAAGTATTGTGAACACTACTACCCGGAGCAGATTCCTCACCTTTCAAGCTGTAAATCACCACAGCAGATGTTCGGTGCAGTTATGAAGACATACTATGCTGAAAAGCTTGGTATGGACCCTAAAGATATGGTTGTTGTTGGTATTATGCCTTGTACAGCAAAGAAATTCGAAACAAAGCGTGACGACCAGTCTGCATCTGGTTATCCTGATGTTGATATCGCTCTTACAACAAGAGAATTGGCCCGTATGATTGATAGTGCAGGTATCTTCTTTAAACACCTTCCTGACGAAGAATTTGACAATCCATTTGGCGAAAGCACAGGTGCATCAACAATCTTCGGTGCAACAGGTGGTGTTATGGAGGCTGCTCTCCGTACTGCAGTTGAAAAACTTACAGGCGAAACACTTAAAGATGTTGACTTTACAGCAGTTCGTGGTATGGACGGTGTTAAGGAAGCAGAATACGATGTAGCAGGTAAGAAGATTAAGGTTGCAGTAGCATCAGGTACAAAGAATGCAAAAGTTCTTATGGACCAGATTAAGAACGGCACAAGTGAATATCTCTTTATCGAGATTATGGGCTGTCCTGGCGGTTGTATCAACGGTGGTGGGCAGCCGATTCAGCACGCTGTTGTCCGTAACTTCGTTGACCTTAAAGCTCGTCGTGCAGAAGCACTTTATACAGCTGACAGAAACAACGCAGTAAGAAAGTCACACGAGAACGAAGCAATCAAGACTCTTTACACAGAGTACCTTGGTAAACCGGGTAGCCATAAGGCTCACGAAATTCTTCACACATCTTATGTGGCAAGAAAGAAATACTAATTGTTTCTAATTAACTATAATTTTGACGGACAGTATAGAAATATGCTGTCCGTCTTGTATTTTTATGTATTTTATTGTATCATAATAGTATAATAAATAAAAATAAAAAGGATTACTATGATTAGAAAGATTATTGCAATTTTACTTTGTTTCTCTGTGGTTTTCACATTTTCATCCTGCGTGAGTGAGCAAAAAGTGGAAGAAAGCACAACACAGATACCAACTGTTAAGGTTTCAATTCCCGAGGGCTACACTTTATTGAGAATATCGTGGATTTTAGAAGAAAAAGGGCTTTGTACAAGCGATGAATTCATAAATCTTGCTCAAACCTACGATGAGTGGATTGATTTTTCACAATATCCGTTTTTAGAGGACTTGAAAAATCAGGAAAATGTATGTTTTTATCTTGAAGGCTATATTTTCCCGTTGACTTATGACATTCCCGAAAACGCAACGGCAAAAGACATAGTTTTAATGCTTTTAAACGGCACAAAAAAGATTTTTAATGATGAATTCATGTTAAGAGTAAGAGATAGTGGCTTCTCTCTTCACGAAGTGCTGACTCTGGCATCAATTATTGAAAAAGAGGCGAAACTCGACGACCAAAGACCAATGATTTCCTCCGTTATTCATAACAGAATAGCAACGGGAATGAAAATTCAATGCGACCCTACACGCATATACTGTGACAAAGTAATTGCTCTGCAGTATCCCGAAAGAGTTAAGGAATTCACAAAGTTTTATGATACTTACGAGTGCAAGGGTTTAATGGCAGGGCCAATCTGTAACCCGGGAATGGAGTCCATTGAAGCTGTACTCAATCCTGCAGACACAGAGTATTACTATTTTATTGTTGGCACAGTGGAGCCTTACGAGGCAAAATACTCCAAAACATTTAAGGAACACGATGCTTTTTGGAGAGCCAACAAAGACAGATTAACAGGAAAATAAAAAATCCCTACTGAAAAGTAGGGATAATTTTTTACCATTTTACAATAAACTGCCAATTTTAAATATGAATTCATTTTCAGGTTCCAAGTAAACTTCAACACCACCTGAACTCGGACCAAAAATAAATGGGAGAGAGAACATTGAAATTAAGAAAAATACATATAAAACAATTCCCACAATAAAACCTATAAGGGAGGATTTGCCGTAAGCCTTTGCACTGATAGGCTTTTCGTTCATGTTAACAAGATAGAGAATAAGACCAAGAATGGGGATAAAGAAACAGATGAACTTCAATAAACCAGAGGGCTTGTCGTCTTCTCTTGGGAATTTGGGATATGTATTTTCGAACGGAGCACCACATTTAACACATATAACTGCTTTCGGGTCACAAGGGTTGCCACAATGCATACAGTATTTACAAGGTGGATTACTTGTGTTGTTATAATTATAGTTATATTGTGGTGGTATAGGCGGAGTTTGTGCAGAAGGTTCAGCAACAGGTTCTGCAACAACCTCATCAATTAAATTAGCACCGCATTTTGTGCAGAAACTAAGTGTGTCATCATTATAAACCGATTCACAAGCAGGACATTTTTTCATAATTCACACCTCTTTAAATTATATAAGTTACAATTAAATTTTATATTTATTTTATATAAATGTCAATAGGAAAATAAAGTGTAGAGTTCAAAACATAAAGTGGAGAGATGAGCAACTTTGACTTCATTCTTAGTGTGGCGAAGAAACTCGACAATTGACAAAAGTAATAGATAATGATATATTAAAAATGTAAGAATGTTCTGTCGCTTATTGATGGATTTTTTGAGTCGGCACGCATTTAATTGTTGATTATTAACAAAAAAACTATTTTCTTTATAGAAAAAACAGAGAAATATTTAGTGTTGTCCGTTTCACAGTCACAACATAATTTCTATTTTCGATTTATGTTATTGCAAAGGCAAAAAACAGTTATGCATGAATTAGGTCACGCTTTGGGTTTAGATGAGAATAGACTGTCAACATCAAATAATAAGCTTGGCAATGTTATGCAACAAGGAACACTACCTTACGGTATCTTTATAAGTTTGGACGATAGAGCTTCAGTTGAACAGGCTTATGCAGGTTTTTAATTTGTATAATTATGATACTTGAAAGGAGACTAATTATGAAAAAGTATATTAAAAAGATTATAGGTATAGTTTGTGTTCTTCTTGTAGTAACTATAGTCGGTGGATATGTATTTTGGAAAAATTATATGCCTACAGAGATACAATATATGATGCCGGCTGATACAACTGTAAATTTAGGTGACCCTCGTGAGGTTGTGGGTGTTTCTGAATATGTTTTCGTAGGATATATTCAGGATATCTATGACTATTACACAGAAAAATCAAACCGTAAGTTTCCTGAAATAGTTGATTATTACGATATGCCCTTTACGGAATGTCGAGTTAAGATTGTTTCAACTATAAAAGGTACGCTTAAAGAGGATGAAGTTTTTTCCTTCTATAAAGTCGGAGGTGTGACAGCAAACAGAAGCCACATTTTGTTAGATTACGAGGATATTATGCCTGAAAAAGGAAAATACTATATTTTTACAGGTATTGCACATGCTGACGGAACTATGACGGGCGGAGGAACAAACGGAACAATTGAGCTTGAAGCAGGTATTGATGAAAGTAATCTTGAACAGTCAAAAGTTTATCAGACTTATCTTGATGCTTATGCAAATCAGATTCTTCCTGAGTCAAAAGGTATATATCCTGATTTCCTTTGTACTGCCGATAAAAACTATGGTGACGGAACATATAATGCTGAATTGTATGAAGAATATGCAGAACTCAAAAAAGAAAAGGGTAGTTTTGATGAAGAGTTAGATAAAGCGGTAAAAGACGGAAATAAAAAGATTAAATAGTTTGAACCCTTAATAATTAAGGACCCCACTCTTTCGAGTGAGGTCCTATTTTTAGTTTATATGAAAACTTTAATTAGTCTTCTTTTGGAGCATAGAGAGCCTGAAGACGAGTAAGGTGTTCATATCTTTCTTTTGCTGTTTCCTCAGCCTTTGCGAAGAGAACTTCTGCTCTTTCTGGGAATGCACGAGAAAGTGATGAGTAACG
>JAZSBY010000065.1:0-25334 GCA_045602655.1 Candidatus Fimenecus sp.
TAGCAAGCATTGAAGGTTTTGTAAGGTCGTTGATAGCAACAACATCATAACCTTCTGCGCCGAACATCTGTCTGAAAGCAAGACGTCCGATACGGCCGAAACCGTTAATAGCAACTTTAACTGACATTTTGAATTCCTCCAAAAAAATTATTACTAATATTATTTCGCATTAGTGCAGTATTATTTTATATCTTTTTAAACAAATATGCAAGAGTATTTTTAAAAAAAGTGTCAATATGTGAAATTTTTGTCAATTGCAATAAAAATCATGGAATAATAAGACAAAAAGGGTATAAAATTTATAGTATATGGGGGTTGATTTTATATGAATTACAGGCATTTAACGGAAATTTACACTACCGAAAGAGAGTTTACCAGAGAAAAATTGCAGTTTTTCTTCGACAAATCCTTTGAAAATCAGGACGAAAACGGTCTTCGCAAGCAATACAAAGCCCTTCGTCAGTTAGGTTTTAATTGTGATTTTGAAATTGTACCTGAAAATGTGGACATTACTCTACTCTGCGAAAATATAACCTCTGCCTTTGATGTTTTTGCATCCCAGAACGGCAAGAATTTTATTTATTGCGGTAACTCCACCTGCTGTGTTTACGGAAACCATCACCTCATGGCAAAAGCCTTTCTCAATCTCCTCTCCAACGCCTATCTTTACAGCACAAATTCCCTTGTAACAATAAAAACCATTGAGAGTAAAAATGTTGTAAAAGTCGAAGTCCAAAGTGAGGGCAATTTCCCTTTCAACACACCCGACGGAAAGGGTTTAACCTTTGTGCGAAAGGTCTGCAACATTTCAGACGGACACTTTTTCATTGAAAGCAATCATAATTTTTCAAAAGCTGTTATGTGCTTTAGAAAAACTGATTCCCAAAATGTTTTCTCTGACACAGAATATGATTTTTTCAATCTTTTAACAAACCGTCTGTCCCCTGTTTATGTGGAGGTTTTCGGAATGGAATACCACTAAAAAAGGTGGAGTATTTTTACTCCACCTTTAC
Source organism: Candidatus Fimenecus sp. (assembly GCA_045602655.1). Classification (GTDB taxonomy): domain Bacteria; phylum Bacillota; class Clostridia; order Oscillospirales; family Acutalibacteraceae; genus Fimenecus. Next base: position 1,014 of record JAZSBY010000065.1, read on the forward strand.
TGTTAAATCTCTCTTGAACCGGCTACTGCCTGAAGAATCCATCGAGCATCAATGGCTGTAACCTTACCGTCACCATTGGCATCGGATGCAAGCAATTCCACCTCACTAAAATCTCTCAGTTTTGCAACTCCCTGAAGTGTCTGACGGGCATCAATGGCTGAAACCTTTCCGTCACCGTTTGTATCACCTGAAAGGGTATAAATGACTTTATCAACTGTAATATCCTCATTGAGAACAACTTTAATTCTCAATGATTTTCCTGTTTCAGCATCAAAAGCTCTGTAGGTCTTTTCCCATTTGCCCTCTGCCACATTCATATTCAGGACCTGAAGCGTATAAACAATGTCCATTTCTTCAAGCAACTGATAAGCCACTACATTGGCAGACATTGTTGCAATAAGCCAATCGCAATTATCAAGCTTGTTGCTCTTAACCCCAAGAACACTTATGTAAAACTCCTGGTCTTCCTCTATTTCTGCATAGACAACACATTCAATCATACCCATATCAGTAATGATGTACTCCTTGAATCTGTATCCGTCTTCTATAACCGTATAGTCAATTGCCTTTGCTTTATCAGAGAAACCATCCTTGTACTTAATCTCAATTGTAAGTCCGTTTTCTTCAGTAAGAATTACCTCACTGACAGGGGTTTCCATAACCTCTATTGTCATTTCAAACTCGTGTCCCAGATATGAGAGTTTTGCGGTATTCTCCCCAACAGCCCAAGGCTTTTCCCCTTGCTCTGTTATATCTTCAGCCCAGACACCTGTTTTCTGATAAATTTCTTCAGATGTGCCTGTAAGAGTTGAGCCGTCTTTATAGGTAACCGTGAAAACCGGTTTTGCCTCAAAAACATCGTATTCAAAATACTCTGTCACTTTACCGTCTTCATCTACATAATCCATAGAATATCCGTGATGGTTTTCAATGAGATACATCATTGCTTCACCGGTAATGCTTTCAATATTATCTTCCACAACCTCAACATCAAAATAGGTGTAAACACCCATAAACGCAGCAAACACAGAATGTGTTCCAACAGTCCAACGCTCTGTTAACTGGTCCGTTTCTATATCCACCACTTCTCCGGTGAGATAATAGATTTCTTCTGCTGTGCCTTCAATGGTTTCTCCATTTTTTAAGTAAATTATAAAATAAGGACGAGCATCTAAAATATTATAAACAAAATATTTTTCTTCCTCATTATTTTCATTTATAACTATTTCCCAATAACCGCTGTAATTTTGGTACAACGGAAATGCAGGAACAACATCAATGCTCTCCACAGGAGTTTCTACAATGTTGACCTCAACGGTTGCAGTGTGCTCCCCACAATTTACTACAGTTTCATAAGTGCCGATATGATTTTCGTCGTAAATCATAATAGGCTCACAAGTGATTTCCGTTTCAAAAAATCCCGATGTTTCCCATAAATCGCCTACAAATATTTCACCGTTTGCCATTTCAATTTCAAACTGAAGCCCTGCCTCAGTTGCATCATAAACATAGACATCTTTGGCTACTCCGTCTTCATCAACAGCAGTTTTAACGCTATTATAGAAAGCAATCAAATCCTTTGTTGCTGTAACGGAAATCAGATTTTTGATTGTTGGTGCCGGTTCATCATCCGCAAAGGTCGGCAATACAAATTGTGTGACAAGCAATACTGCCACAATCAGTACAGATAAAAGTTTTTTCATAATAATTTCCTCTCGAATCTGCCTATTTTTCAAAAACAATAGTCGTAATACTGTTTGCAGGAAGTGTAATCTTTGTTCTTCTTCCCGAATAGGTTTCTTCCATTTGACTGTCCTGAGTTGTAGTGTAAACAGTCATGTTTTTACGGTTTACCTTTACTTTTAGTTCTCTGCCCTCACCCTCATTAGTGATTACAGTAACAACTTTTCCGTCGGGAGTGAGATAGGAAACAGTGTTTGTGATAAAGTTAGCACCTGTTATAACCCCTGCTCCGTCTTTTTCCCATACCATATCGTAAATATTCTTCTCTGTTTCTACCTTAACACTGCCAACAGGGATAAATTTACTGTAATGTGCAACAGCATAGTATCTCATCGGAACCTTAATCCCGCTAATATTTGAATCAGTAGCAACTAAAAGTCCGTCAGAAAACTCTCTACCTTCAGCGTCACGACCAATATCGTTAACGCCAACCCAAGCAGTCCAGGAGTCAACATTTGTAAAGTTAAGGTCATTTGCCATAACTCTTGCCTGTAAAAGTGCACCACTTATATCGTCAATAGGTGCTGTACAAGGAAGGTGGCACCACTCTGACATTTCAACGGGTAGGTCGGTAATTGTGCTTTCAACCCAGTTGCCGAAATTGATTTTGTTTCTTACATCGTGGTCTGTCCAGTAGCTGTGATATGACAAATTACCTAAATACGGGCGGATTTCAGGGTCGTTGTACATATATTCAAACCACTCATAAGTTCTGTGACCGATTTCACCTGATTCGGGACCTGAGAGAAGAACACCCTCAATATTTCTCTCTGCCATTTCCTTGGCAAAAGCTTTATAAACACCATAAATATCTTCAGAATTATAGAAACAGCCTTCCTGTCCGGGATATCCACCTTCACCCCATGACCAGTTAGGCTCATTGATAGGGCTGATGTATTTAACCGGAACACCTTTTTCAATAAAGTATTCTGTTATTGTAAGGAAATATTCTGCATATGCCTCATAGTTCTCTGCAGGAATATTGCTTACCCACCATTCTTCATTACCACCTGCATCCTCATTCAAAGTCATTGAATAATGAGGTGAGTTTGCAAAAAGAACAACGGTATCAATGCATCCATATGAAAGACACAAATCAAGCATAGCCTGAGCATTTGCATCTCTTGTGAAATCATAATAGAATTCGCCCGTTGCCTCGTCTTTTACATAAAAGCTTTCTGTTTCTCTCCATGTACTATTGATTCTGCCATCCGGGTCATCCTTTGAACCTGCACCGATGTTGTAACGATAGATATTGAGCCCGAGACCTTCTTTGCTGTAAAGGAGCTTTGCGATTTCTTCAGCATTTTCACCGTTGCCTGCAACCTGTGACCACCAGCAGGATGAACAACCAAAGCCCTGGAACGGGTCACCCTGCTCATCAAGGTCAATTGTGAGCACCAAATCCTTATCAATGGTTTTTTCTGCATACCATTCCATAATCTGCTGTTCCTTTTCAGGCACAAAGAACATAAGGACTGCAACGATAATTGCAATCACATTGATTGTTCTTAATTTTACATCTTTTTTCTTAATATTCTTGTTCTCTCTCATTTTGTCCGTCCTAAACCTTAATAAAACTAAAAACGGCGAGGTTTCCCCCGCCGTCAGTTTTTCCTTTTACTCGTAATCGGGTTCGATAAGGCCATAGCCTCCATCATTTCTTTTATAAACAACACAAATGTCGTCTGTTTCAGCGTTACGGAACATATAGAACATATGCCCTAACAGATTCATCTGAAGGATTGCCTCGTCAACGGTTTCCGGCTTTAAAACAACTGTTTTACTTCTTACAACCTCAAGTTCATCTTCCTCAAAATCCTCTGCCAAAACATCGTCAAATGAAACATCACGAAGTTTTTTCTCGATTCTTGTCTTGTTTTTTCTGATTTGACGAATTAAAGAGTCAATGCACATATCCAGTGCATCCTCTAAATCATCACTACGCTCCTGTGCACGGAAAATCATACTCTTTTTAATGAGTGTAACCTCACAAATCTTCTGATTTTTCTCAACAGTAGCAGTGATTTTCGCCGTTGCGTCAGGACCGAAGAATTTTTCAACCTTACGAAGCTTATTTTCAGCTCTCTCTTTAAAATCTTCTCTTGGAGTACACTTACGACCAATAATAGTAATGTTCACAACGACATCTCCTTTGCATTGAATTAGGAAAAATATTAACACTTTTTCCAATTTCATTGTAGCATATAGCAATATAAAATGTAAAGTATTATTTGAGAACTTGTCAAATATTTACAAAATTTTTACAAAGAATAAAAGGATGAGTTTCCCCATCCTTTGAAAATCTTTAAACCTGTCTTGCACCCTTACGATAGCCCGTACTTCCGCCACGACGGTCGGAACTACGCTTAATATCACTCATTTTATCCTCACTCTGAGCCTTGAACTTTGCCATCATATCCTCAAATGATTGTGGTGCGTTTGACTCTTGTTGCGGAACACCCTTCCAGCCACGGTCGGAATTTCTGTTCTGTGGTCTTGGTTTTGGTTGCTTTGGTTTTTCAGGCTCAGGCATAGCCTTCTTTATTGAAAGACTAATCTTACCCTTTTCGTTAATTTCAATAACCTTTACCTTGACCTTGTCACCCTCTGCAAGGTGCTGTGAAATATCACTTACATATTCACTTGCCACCTCGGAAATATGTACCATACCCGCTGTGCCGTTCTCAAGTTTTACGAAAGCACCGAATTTTGTTAATCCGGTAACCACGCCCTCGTGAATTGAACCGATGTCAATCTGCATAAAACTGCATTTCCTCCTACTTATGCCCCCGGTGTAACATCATAGAACACTTTTTCATTAGGCATTCCGAAACCAAGTTGCTCCCTTGCAACCTGTTCAATGTACTCGCTTTTGTCGTCAGACTCAACAATTTCCTTTAATTGTTCATTTTCTGCAAGCTGTTGTTCAAGAATCTGTTGCTGTTGTTCTAATTCTGCGTTACTTTCTTTAATTTCAATAAAGTGACCGATGATGGTTATAACAAAATAACCAACCAAGAGAATCAGGCTTAAAGTAAGGATAAAGCTTTTGCTTTGTTTTTTCTTTCCTGCTTTTTTCACCTTAGCCATTGGTCACACATCCTTTTCATTGAAATTTTTATTCACCAGATTTTCTTTTTTAACAAATAGATTATACAACAAGTGTTTGTGGAGTTTCAAGTGCATTTTTGATTTATTTTCAGGTTTTTTTCGTGTTTTGACTCTTTTGATAAGAATTTGACTGACTTTTGCGTACAAATTCTTAAACGGCTTAAGAGTAAAGCGAAAAAACAACTTGATTATTTCTATCCACTTTTTACCAAAAGCAAAAATAATTGTACCCATAGAAAGACCATAAACAGCAAATCCTATTGCCTCGCCTAAAAGAAGATAGATACGGATTTCACCCTCGTTTACGGTAATAAAAAAGATGAATGTCAAAAATGCCAGTAATATGCAATACACAATATCCGAAAGAATCTGCAATTTTCTGCCTTTTGAAATGCTTATTCTTATAATTCTGAAAATGTCGTAGACCGCACCCATAAGAAAGCCAAAGCCGAGAGATAATAAAAAACCCTTTGTCTGGGAAGCAAGGCTCAGGCTGTATATGTAATCCGTCATCTGAACACCTTTGCAAAAATTCCTTTTGCCTGTGGGCGGATATCCGTATAAGCAAGGGACGAAATCTCACCCTCCACCAGCAACTCACTCTGTTCAAGATTTAATCTTGTAATGTGCAGATTACTGCCTCTGATAGTCAATTCTCCCTGCTCAGTAACGGCGATTATGGTTTGCTCGTCAAAGGAATCAATATCCAACACCCCTGAAACGGAAAGTTTTTTCCTTTCCTCCATAATAATATTGTGCGGCATTTTAGGTATTTTTTTGTCGTCTGTCATAACAAAACCTCCTTTGGTAATGTGTATGAAAGACAAGTTATAAATATAACAAAAAGGACGGAGAAAATCTCCGCCCTTAATTGCTCAATTATTTAATTATTTACGCTTTCTGCGAACAACTGTACCTGTTGCAAGTGCAAGGCCTGCTGCTGCGAATGCCCATGTGATTGATGCACTTGTGTTAGGAATGTTAGCTGAACCGTCGTTACCTGTGCTTGGTGTACTTGGTGTGCTTGGAGTGCTTGGAGTGCCTGGTTTGCTTGGAGCTGGTAATTTGTCGATTACGCCCTTGTCAACCTTACCGCATACTTCACAAGTTCTTTCCTTAACGCCGTCTTTACCTACCTGAGCAGGAGTAACTTCTTTCCATGCACCATACTTGTGGTTAACCATTGGCATTTCTTCTTTAGCAACTACGCCACAATCCTTACATTTGCCTTCTTTAAGACCTGTTTCTGTACATGTTGGCTGTTTTGTAACTGTTGGATTTTCAAAGTCGTGACCCTTTGCAGGAACTTCAGATGTTACCTTTTCGCCACAAACTTTACATGTGCCTGTCTTTTCGCCCTTTTCTGTACATGTTGGTTCCTTTGTTACAACTGCATCTGCGAAATCATGACCCTTTGCAGGAACTGCTGCCTTACCAAGAGCTGCACCACAATCTTTACATGTAGTTGTCTTTTCGCCGGCTGCTGTACATGTTGGTTCCTTTGTCACTTTATCTTCTTTGTTAGTGTGAGGACAAGCAACTGTGATTGTCTTATCAGCAATCTTTGCTGTTACATCAACTTCGCCACTACCTTCAGCAACATAAGCTTCACTTGCTTTGAAAGTGATTGTTCCGCCTGTCTTGAGAACCTTGAGCTTAACTGTGAAAAGTGTTGTTGCGTTGTCAGCGATATTTGAGCTAACTGCACCAACAAATCTAACTTCACCCTTTAAGTCCTTGTTCAATTCAGCTGATGAGAATGCACCTGCATCAGTTGCATCAACAACCTGGAAATAATCAGTCTTATAGAAAACTGAAAGAGTTACTGCACAAAGCTTTGAATTCTTTGATGTGCTAACTGTTACTGTAACAGTATCGCCAACTTTAGCTGAGCTTACATTAGCTGCAGCAGTAATTGTCGGAACATTTGCTGCAGAAGCTGTAACAGCGAACATACTGAAAACAACTAAAACTGCTACAAGAATACTTACTACTTTCTTCATTGTTTTTACCTTCCTTTTGGGCTTTGCCCTGAATTTATTTTTGTAATTGCAAAAATGCAACTGCACCAATGTACAAAAGTACATATTGATAACATAGTTATATCACACAAAAATATTTTTGTCAATATTTCCGCTTTTCCATTTAATTACAAAATTAAAGTTTACGAGAACCTGCAACTACCTGTAAAAGCCAACGAGCATCAAGTGCTGAAATCTTGCCGTCACCTGTTACATCAGCAAGTAACATCTGTGTAGGAGTGAGTTCAATTTTACCTGCTGTGTACTGTAAAGTCTTTCTTACATCGAGTGCAGAGATTTTACCGTCACCGCTTACATCACCAAGTTTGCCGAGGTTGTATTCTTTTTCCTCTACTACCGCATTACAAACTGTACATTTCTTAACCATTTTACCCGGTTTTGTTGCAGTTGCTTCAACGCTTACTTCCCATTTGTCGCTTGGTGTATGTTTTGCCTTAGCATCTTTTCTTGTTTCTACTACTGCATTACAAGCTGTACATTTCTTTACGCTTTCGCCTTCCTTTGTACAAGTTGCTGCTGTTTTAACTTCCCAGTCGCCCGGTGTATGAGCTTTTTTAGCGTCAGTTCTTGCTTCAACTACTGTTTTACAAACTGTACATGTTTTAACACTCTGACCTTCTTTTGAGCAGGTCGCTGCGGTCTTAACTTCCCAAGCACCCGGTGTGTGAGCCTTCATAGGAATTTCTTCCTTTGTTACCTGTCCGCAAGTCTTACATTTGCCTTCTTTAAGACCTTTTTCTGTACAGGTTGCTTCTTTTGTTACCTTAGGATTTTCAAAGTTATGTCCTTTTTTAGCGTCTTTTCTTGTGTCTAACACGACTTTACAAACAGTACATTTCTTTACGCTTTCGCCTGCTTCTGTACAAGTTGCTGCCTTCTTAACTTCCCAGTTTCCTGCTTTGTGTCCCGTTGCAGCTATCTCTGTTTTACCAAAGTCCTTGCCACAATCTTTACATTTAGTTGTCTTTTCGCCCTTTGCTGTACAAGTTGGCTGTTTTGTAACTACTTCAGTTTTATTTCCGTGTGAACAGGCAATTGTCACTGACTTATCTGCTACCTTACTTGTTACATCAACAGCTTCAAAACTTTCACCTTCGGCAACATAAACCTCTGTTCCGCTAAAAGTAATTTTACCGCCTGTTTTAAGAACCTTGAACTCTACTGTAAAGAGAGTTGTTGCAGAGTCGTCAATATGTGTTGCTGTTGCACCCACATATCTTACTTCATTCTTTAAATCTGTGTTGAGCAATTCAGATGGGATTGCTCCTGCTCCGGTTGCTTTAGTAACCTGGAAATACGCACTGTCATATTTCAAAGAAAGTGTTATCGCACAAAGCTTTGAGTTTTTTGATGTGCTTACAGTTACTTTAACTGTATCGCCAACCTTTGCTGATGCTACGCTTGAAGCAACAGAAAATGTCGGCACTTTAGCGGCAGAAGATGTAATAACAAACATGGTTAAAAGCATTACTGCTGCCATTAAAACTGATAAGAATTTTTTCATACATAAATCCCCTTTTCTAAATTTTTATTATGATAAAATTAAACCACAATCAGCATTGATTGTCAACGAATTTTATACCTTGTTTAACCCTGTTTTCCAAATATTTTCGTTGTATGATGACAAAATTTGCTTTTCTTCAAATTCTTTTGCCGAACCTATTTAGCAAAAGTACCTTTCCAGTCACTTGGCGGTGCATCGTAAAGCACGCCGTCAAGGATAATATCCAGAATTTCTGCCACCTTTTCAGCACCTTTTATGGGTTTGAGCATCTTCTTAACCCGTTTGTTGAACAATGCCCAAAGTGCGAGATATTCATAAGTATAAGGGTTGTAAGGCTCGTCACCAACAAACACATTAGTTACACACTCTATAAGGAAATCCTTAACATTTCTGTCCTTAATTGACTCGTGAATATATTTGCTGATTGAGAAGATTTTGCCTATTGCTCCAAAAGTTGCTTTCTGCAGAAATTTACCAAAGGGCACAAGGACAGGCTCTGCCTTATAAACTATTTCCGGTGTCATACTGAAAGATGTTGAAAGCTCTGCAAGTTTTGGAATATCATAAGCCATTGAATCAAAAATAGCCTTGATAAACTCTTGAAAATTAGCCTTTGTATATTCGTCAACTGTCATTCCCTTTAAATTCCAGTCAAAACTGTCGATTTTCACACTGTCAACAATAACCTCTGTATCCGTCATAACCACTTTTCGCATGGCGTTTGGATATCCGACCGCTGAACAAGTGTTAATATCGTAAAAATCATTGCCCTTTGGTGTGGTCATTTTCGCAATATTCATCATGTGGGTGTGACCTGTAAAAACAAACTTTACGCCATTATCTGCAAGAAACTCTGATGTCTTTTCAAAATCACCAAGCATATCACGACGGCTGAAAAGCGGATAAATAGGAGATGGTGGCAACACGGGATGATGTGTTACAGCAAAAATATAATCTCCGTTAGCCTTTGCATCGTCAATTTGCTCTTTTATCCATTCAAGACAATCGTCATAGTAACCGCAGAAAAATTCGTCACCGTCATCGTTAAGACAGAGCAATCTGTAGCCTTCCTGCAACTGCACACAGTATGAATGGCTTGGTTTATGTAACGAAATAGCCTCTGAAAGCCCGAAATCGTGATAGATTTCCAGAAGTTCATCACGCTCCGTACGAGTGGCAGTTAAAAGCTCATCACCAACACATTTCTCAGCCTTACCCGTACCGTTACCGTTTTCCATATAGTAATCGTGAGTACCCGTTGTGAGATAAACCTTTTTACCTGCATCTTTAAGTCTTTGCAGTTTAGGAATTAAGTCAAAATGACTTTCCTTTGCACCGTTACAAGTAACATCTCCTGTAATGAGAACGATGTTTGTTTCTTTGTCCTCAATAATTTTGTCGAAATAGGCATCTATCATCGCACCTGTTTCTGCAAGGCATTTCTGGTCGGAAAGACATATTTTCTCAAATGCCTTACCCTCTGTGCCAAGTTCAAGTGCATAATGATGCAAGTCAGTTATCTGATAAAATTTTAAATCAGCCATAATTATTCTCCTGATGCTCGTTTTTCTATGATGTAATCGTGCACCTTGTCAGCAAGTTCACCGTAAACCTTGAATTTACTACGGAAAACAAATAGTGATGCAAGGAAGAAGAGCATCGGCACACCAAAGCAGATTATACCGATACCTGTTTTTGTTGTATCGTTAAGACCGATGCTTGTCATAATCTGCTCGTTGTAATTCATAAGTCCAAGACCACCGAAAAGCACAATTGTCTGCATTGTGTAAGCCATTTTCTGCAAGAAACCCTTCATTGAGAAAGTAATACTTTCGTTTCTCTCACCATTTTTGTATTCGCCATAGTCAACGATGTCTGCAAGGAAAATTGTCTGTGATACAAACATTGAAGAAACACCGACTGATGCGAGAATATAGCAAATGTCCATAATCACAACATTAAGTTTAAGAATAGGACCTGTTAAAAGCATAAGTCCGTAGCCCACAATAGCAGTTACAAGTGAAATTGTATATGTATCTCGCTTTGAGAACCACTTTGTAAGAACAGGCACAACCAAAAGTCCTAAAACCGAACCAACTGTACCGATTGTCTGGAAAAGGGATTGCAATTTTGAGTTGCCCAAAGTATCTGTAAAATAGTAAACTGCAGTTGAGCTTGTTAAATACCAACCTGCATTTGAAAGCATGGCAAATACTATGAAAACAACCAACTGGTCATTGTTCTTAATAACCGTGAAAACCTGTTTTAAACTAAACTTTTTCTTTTCGCCGTAAACAACATTGGTTTCTTTTGTTATAAGCACACAAGTAAGTGCAAAGAAAACAAGTGCTACTCCGCAAATTCCTGCCCAACGGGAAAATCCACTTGCACTATAACCTTTTTCATCAGTAATACCGCTTGAAAGTAAAGGGCATATAATCGGTGTAAGAATTGAGATAATTCCCTGACCGATACCTGAAAATGAACGGGCAACAGTTGCCACAAGATTTCTCTCTTTTTCTTCACTTGTGAAAGACGGCACCATTGACCAGTAAGGAATATCAGCCATTGTGTTGGTCATACCCCAGGCAACATACATAATACCTATGTAGATATAAAGGGGAAGTCCGCTCATACCAAAAGAAGTAAACAAAAGGAAAAGCACAACTGCATTACACAATGCACCTATTAAAATCCAAGGTCTGTATTTACCGAATTTTGTTCTTGTATTGTCAACAATTGTACCCATCATAGGGTCGTTGATTCCGTCCCAGATTCGTGCAAGAGGAGTAATGAGAAGCAAAAAGCCTTCTTCAAGTCCCAAAACACTTGAAAGATAATATGAAAGGTACGAATAGAACATACCATAGCTCAGGTCAAGACCGATAGCACCGATACCGTATCCGAGTGCCGTGCCGAAAATTGATTTTTTCTTTGCCATTATGCCTTTTTCACCTCGTCAATTCTTGCTTTCATTTCGTCTTCAGCATCTGAAAACACTCTTGAGTAATTCCCCTGTTTTTCCTCGTATTTTGCAAGAGCTAAGGTTGCTACACCTATTACAGCCGTAACAACGGGAATTACTTTATATATTTTTATTCCTGTTTTAACTGTTTTTTTAATATCCATTACTCACGAGTCACCACCGTTCCCACAGTTTTTGCTCCGATAAATTCGGAAATTATATTGTATCTCACTCTACCATTGAGAATTGCAATTTCTTTTACACCGTTCTCAATAAGGTTAATAATATTTCGTAGTTTCGGCACCATTCCACCCTTTGCAAGTCCGCTTTCAAGAAGCATTTTTGCCTTTTCAACATTTACTTGTTCAAGGGCTGTTTTTTCATTCTGACTGTCAAGGAAAATTCCGTTAACATCCGTAATATAAACAAGATAATCCGCACCCAAGGCAAGGGCAACTTGTCCTGCAGCATCGTCAGCGTTGATGTTTACTGTTCCCAAAGCATCACATCTGCCAACGGGGGATAAAACAACCGTATATCCCTTTTCGGAAAGAGTATCAATAAGACTTGTATCAACCTTTGAGATGTCACCAACTCTGCCAAGGGCTTTTCCGTTTATATATTTAGGCACTGCCTTTAAAATATTTCCGTCTGCACCGCTTATTCCCACGGATGAAATTCCGCTTTGAGAAAATCTTTCAACAATTTTCTTGTTGACACTTCCCGAAAGCACCATTTCAACTACATTCATTTCGTCGTCGCCTGTAATTCGGTAACCTTCATAGAATTCGGATTCAAGGTTCATTTGCTTTAAAGCTTTGCTGATTTCCTTGCCACCACCGTGAACAACAACCACCTTTGCACCCACCATAGTAAGTAGAGCAATATCTTCTAAAAGATTTTTCATAAGCTGTTCGTCGTCAAGGCAACTGCCACCAAGTTTTATTACAACCTTTTTGTTGTGAAGTTTGTGAAGCATTGGCAAAATGTCCTGAACACTCTTTATTTTTTCTTCGCTGTCAAGACCGTGTGCTTTGTCATACTCCTTGAGTGCTTTGAGAGTATATTCCACATCAGTAGGACAAGCAATATATTCAATACCTCGTTTTTGTCTTGTTTCGTTACCCTTACCTGTTATGAGAATAACACTGTTTGCACCCATTTCGTTGATGGCTGTGCTGATTGCCTCGCCACGGTCGTCAATAATCTTGTATTTACCACCCTGTGACTCAACAAAAGACGCAACCTCAAGAGAAATTTTCTGTAATGGCTCCTCGCCGGGGTCTTCTTCTGTAATATAAGTCATATCCGCATACTGACCGCTGATTTCACCCAAGTCCTTACGACGGATAAGAGCCTTGTTTCCGGGACACCCAAAAACAATGGCAACTTTTCTGCCGGGATATTCTTTTCGTACAGAATTAAAAAGATTTTCAAAACTCATTCTGTTATGGGCATAGTCAACAATTGCAGTTATCTTCTTGTCTGCATTCTCATAAACTTCCATTCGACCGCTTGAACGAGCCTTTAAAAGTCCTGTATAAATATACTTTTCAGGAATTCCTAATTTTGTGCATACAGCAATAGCACAAAGAGCATTTTCAACATTGAAAAGACCCGGCATTGTAAGAGTAAAATCACGGTCAAAATCCTTTGTTCTGACTGTAAACACCGTATCGGAGCCGTCTTTTCTGATGTTATATCCGTAAACATCAGCACTTTCATTCTTTGTACTGAATGTGATTACCTCGGGAGCATTTTTTGAAGCCTTAATCACATCTTCGCTACGGTCCGTATCAAGATTTACAACTGCAGTTTTGCATTGTGAGAAAATCTTCATCTTTGAGTTGAAATAATCTTCAAAATCGGGATGTTCAATGGCACTGATATGGTCAAGTCCTATGTTAAGATAGCAACCTATGGTGAATTCAACCCCAAAAACTCGTCCGTATTTTAAAGCCTGGGAAGAAACCTCCATTGTAAAGTGCTGAATATCACTTTTTACCGCATTGTCAAAATGCTTGTGCAATTCAAATGGCTCGGGAGTTGTTAAATGGCTTTCAATATTTATAACACCGTCATAAGTGTCAATGGAAGAAACAATTGCACTCTGTTTCTTGCCAAGACTCTGGAGATATTCATCTTCTATATACTTAATAAAATATGCTGTTGTAGATTTACCCTTTGTGCCTGTAATGCCTACAAGGTTTAATTTACCGTGAGCATTATCGTAAAAGTAATTCGCCATTAACCCCATAGCAAGTCGCACATCGGAAACAATTACACAAGGAGCATCCGTATTATACTTTTTCTCCGAAACATATACAGTTGCACCCTTATTCAGTGCATCAAGTAAAAAATCCTCTTTGAAATGTGCACCCTTGCAAAGGAAAAACGTGTTTTCCTTAATATCTTGCGAATTATATGAAATATAACCGATTTCCGTATTTTCATCAGCGGTACATTCACAGAGTATTGAGTTTTCTTCAAACAGTTTAAGATATTCCTTTAACTTGCTCATTTTAATCTCCCTTGAAGAACATAATAATTCAATATATATCATACCACACTGTATTTTATTATGCAATAAAAAAGTAGTATGGCTTATACTACAAAGATTTATCCCGACAAATTCAAATTTAACACCTTAACTCCAAAAAATAAGAGCAGACCGAAATCTGCTCTAAAACTATTCAAAATCCGATTTTTACAAAAAGATATTGTCCCGCAACATAAAAAACGGGAATTAAAAGTGCCGGCAAAAGGTTTCCTACCCTGATTTTTTTGCCGAATGTAATATTGATACCAACACAGAAAATAAGTGCCGAACCGATATACGAAAGATAGCCTATAAGCACATCACTTATAATATTTCCTGCAAAATGGCCAAGTAATGTAATTGCACCCTGATAGATAAAAATTGCAATAGCCGAGCAAATTGCACCGATTCCGTAAGTTGATGTCATAATCACAACAATTACAAGGTCCAGAATTGCTTTTGCCACCAGCATTGAGTAATCCCCCGTAAGTCCGTCCTGAATTGAACCTACAATTGCCATAGCACCAACACAGATTATAAGTGATGTATTTACAAAGCCGTCAACAAATTTATTGTCCTTTTCAGCGTGGAACAGTTTTTTAAGCTTTTCACCCAAATTGTCCATTCGCTTTTCAATGTTAATCCATTCACCCATTAGTCCGCCGATTACGAGGGAGAAAATCAAAAGCATTGTGCCCCCCGTTTCAATTTTTCCGTCAACGAAAGTGAGCATTCCCTGCAAAGTGCCTGTAACACCAATAAAAATTGTTGCCACACCACAGGCAGACATAAGTGTTTTTTCATATCTTTCGCTGATACCTTTTTTGAAAAGCAACCCTATAAAACCACCCATAACGACAGCAAAGGTATTGATTATTGTGCCTAAACCAAACATTGTTTTTCACATCCATACACAGAATGTGTCGATTATATCACTTGAACACTATTTTTTCAATCAATTTATTTTCTTTTATTCATTATTTCTATTGAAAAAATCTTAAAATATGATAAAATACATATTAAAATGGAGTAGTTTGTTGATTAAGTTCCAACTAAACCATTCAACACAAAATAAAGGAGAAGAAAAATATGGCATTACTCAACAGTTTTAAAGATTTGCTGTTCAGCGATATGATAAACCATTTTGACCCTAAAATGCTTATCATGTGGGCTATCGGCGGACTCCTCATTTTCCTTGCAATCAAAAAGGAAATGGAACCAACACTTTTGCTCCCAATGGGCTTTGGTGCAATTCTTGTCAACCTCCCTTTCTCAGGTGCAATCACACAAATTCTCGAAAACGGTGAAGAGCAGGAAGGTGCTTTGTCCGTCCTTTTTGACGCAGGTATCGCAAACGAACTTTTCCCACTTATTCTCTTTATTGGTATCGGTGCGATGATTGACTTCGGACCACTTCTTTCAAATCCGAAGCTTATGATTTTTGGTGCTGCTGCTCAGTTTGGTATTTTCTTCACACTTTGTATGGCATCAATGTTCTTCCCAATCAACGACGCTGCTTCAATCGCAATTATCGGTGCTGCTGACGGCCCAACATCAATCGTTGTTGCTAACAAGCTCAATTCTGAATATCTTGGTGCTATTATGGTTGCTGCATATTCATATATGGCTCTTGTGCCAATTATCCAGCCACCTGTTATCAAGCTTCTTACAACTAAAAAAGAGCGTATGATTCGTATGCCTTACACACAGACAGAAGTTAAAAAGACAACAAGAATTCTCTTCCCGATTATTATCACAATCGTTGCAGGTCTTGTAGCTCCTGCATCAGTTTCACTTGTTGGTTTCTTGATGTTCGGTAACCTTATCCGTGAATGTGGTGTGCTTAACTCTCTTTCAGAAACAGCACAGAAAGTGCTTGCAAACCTTATCACAATTTTCCTTGGTATCACAATCGCAACAAAGATGCATTATGAATCATTCCTTGCTCCTGATACACTTCTTATTCTTGCTCTTGGTCTTTTCGCATTCGTATTTGACACAGCAGGCGGTGTTATGTTTGCAAAAATCCTTAACATCTTCCTTCCAAAGGGCAAAAAGATTAACCCAATGATTGGTGCAGCAGGTATTTCTGCTTTCCCGATGTCAGGACGAATCGTTCACAAAATGGTACTTGCAGAAGACCCACAGAACTTCCTTCTTATGCATTCAATCGGTGTAAATGTTTCCGGACAGATTGCCTCAGTTATCGCAGGCGGTCTTATCCTCAATTTCTTTATGTAAGGAGAGTGTGCTGAATGTTACAGAATTTATTTATTACACTTATGGCTTTCAGCTTTGCTGATTTTAACCCAATGGCTTTTGTTCATAACCTTTACTATATGGGTATGGGTATGGCAGGTATCATCATTGTTATGGGTGTGCTTATCGCCATCACAACTCTTCTCAATAAAATCTTCTCAAAATCCGGTAAAAAGGATAAGAAAGATAAATAAAAATTCACAAACCTCTCGACCGCGGGCAAACCCTGCGGTCTTTTTTGTTAATTAGCTATTTTTTATTTGACAAGCTCTGATTTTGTAATACAATATTGAATGTAATCTTGATTCATTTTAAAAGGGGGCAGCATAATGAGAGGACTCTTATTGGCTTTGATTGAAGAACACCCGGAGATGGCGACAAGGCTTTTTCTAACTGCTTTCGAAAGAATTCCCGGTAAGTTTGTGAAATTCTCGGATGTTGAAAAATTTTTCCTGCACTTTGTTGATTACGATTACCTTCTTACGCATGACCGTCTTGTTAAGGTTACCGCTGATGATGTGGAGAAAAAGATTCTCGATGTATTCCGTAAGGAGGTTGAAAACAATTTTAACGAATTCAACCATTTTCTGACCAGTCCGAAGGTATTGACATACCAAATACATTGCCGTTTAGAAAATTGTGTGACTTCTATTGATACTACCTGTGAAGAGGAATATATGGAAACATGCGAATATATCATTAAAATCCGTAAACGCATGTTCTCCGCTTTAGGCTTCACCATTGATAGAATATGTGCAGTATTTCCGCAGGCTTCGGATTAGTGCTCTTATTTGTAAACCGCCACTTTTCATCCTGTTTTGTTGACTTTATTCCCCTTTTGTGTTATCTTTAAATTGAAGTAGCCAAGATTTATTATTATATGGTAGTTTATGGCTTTATATATTAACTGTGAAAGAAGGATAAAAAATGAGCAAAAGCAATAATACAGCTATTCCACTTTTCAGTACTCTTATGAGTTTTATTAGTGCAATCTTTGCTGATAATATTTCAGACTGGGAATTCTTATCCAAATATATTCCAGAACCACATAAGACTTATTTGTCCTATGGTTTAGTAGTAATACTATCTTTTTTCTTAATATACAAGATGTTGCAATTTTTTTCAACCAGGACTCCCAAAGCAACAAACTTTCTGTTTAAACATAAAAAAAAGTTTGTTTTGTTGTTAGTTTTAATCAGTTGTTCTATTTTCGTCGTAAAAATGGGTAATGATGCCTTTAAAATAAGTGATAGTTCTATTCCAACAATAATGGTTAAACCTCCTGAAAACAATATAGTTGCCACAGAACAATATGATTCTCCTTTGGTTTATCATGTTTATTTTGATGATGAAACCGAATTAAAAGAGGTTAATTTTTCTGCTGATTCTATCAACCTTGGTGATGTTACTGCAGATATACATATTAACAAGATTACGGATAAAGAATATGCATTAACACTATCAAATATCGTAGGCGAGACAGGTGCACACTCCATCACATTAAAAGATGGTATTGCAAAAGATATTGCAAATAATGTAACAAGGTCCGTTGATTGTAAGGAATTTTATTTATATAACAACGAAAATGAAATAGACAGAGAAGCACCCAAAATTAGTTTTACACAAATCAACGCAACAGAAAACACAGCTCAATTCAATGTAAGCATTACTGACAATAATGAGATTTTAAGCACTCGACTAACAGAAAAAAATATTATTTTAGTTGGTTTTTCAGCAGATATTCTTATTGAAAGAGATTTGCACAATTATACAATAAACCTCACCAATATTGAAAAACATGGTGACAAATTTATGCTTATTCTTACAGCCGGAGTTGCGACTGATACTTGGGATAATAGCACGGAATACTGCATTAACACTATTGACTTATAGCTGTAAACAATAGCCGTTATTCTCTATATTTAGTATAATTTACCAAAGTAATTATTTTTTGCCAACTTTAATATTAACTACATTTTTCATACTAATAAAACAAAAGGACCATTGAAAAAGTCCCTGTTTTACATTCAAAATTTGTGAAAAAATTCTTCGAACTTATGGAAAAGAATATCAAAACTCTTACAAATAAACAATCTTTGAAATAATGGATAGTTTTTCTATCCGTTATTTTTTTATAAAAATCATAAAAACCCTATTGACAGTCAAATGAACTTGTGTTATAATCACATTAACACATAAAGGAGGTGGAGTAAATGAATTATATTCCCGGAACTGCGTTGAAGTTTAACAGCGTTGCAAAAGATGATTGTTTTTCGTTGATTGCTCCCCTGTTAACAGTTACAAAAGGTCTTACTCTTGCACAGGTCAGAGAGTTAACGGGACTTGAAACATCTACAATCCAGAATTGGATAAAGCGTGGCTGGGTAAAAAATCCCGAAGAAAAACGATATGGCGAAGAACAGGTTATGCGTATTATACTTATAAATATGATGCGTGGCTCAATGCAACTAGAACAAATTGCTTTTCTTATGAATTACATCAACGGTTCTGTTGAAGACCGTTCTGACGATATTTTGCCTGACAGAGAACTTTTCAATATTCTGTGCAGTGTAATTTACAAATGTGAAAATAATGCAGTATATGACACAGAAAAACTTGATGCAATCATTGATGAAAGCATTGAAAAAGCAACCTTGAATGACGATATTTCAAAAGCGAAATTGAGAACTGCATTAAGAGCAATGGTCCTTGCAATTCTGTCAACAAGAATGAGGGATTTAGCTCAAAAAGCTTTTACAGAGCTACTTTAAGGAGGTAATTTAAATGGTGGATTTTGATGTTAGCATATCCCCACATGAAGCAATAGAAAAAATTGACAATGAAGTAATAAACAAGTCTGTTACAGGCGAAAAGATTAACGAATATATCCGTCAAATTGACGATAGAACTGTTGCAGTTGTTGTTTATGAAAAGCATTATTTTCGTGCACAAAACAGAGTTACGCTCACAGCTGTAATTGACAATCTTCACGAAGCAACACATATTCACCTTGTAGGCAGTGGCGGAGGTCAATTGTTTAATGCCGACGGAGGTGCTGCAGATGATTTTGAAATCTGTGCTTATGCCGCACTTTTTGATTATGTAGTAAAATAAAGGAGTAAAACCAATGCAAAAAGAATATAAAATTTTAGAGGTGAAACTCTGCGATGCAGAAACAAAAATGAATGATATGGCAAAGTATGGTTGGGAAGTTGTCAGCACGGACATTTACTCCGGCGGAATGGCTCATACAAAAGCCGGAACACCGATGCTTATCGTTTTTGCAAGGGAAACTTGTAATAAATAATAATATTATTAAGAAGGAGGATATCAGTGGAATATTTAATGGAAAACCCGTGGATTGGCTGGATTGCCGTAGGCGTTGTGTTTTTAATAGTTGAATTACTTACAACTGCCCTCGTGTCTATTTGGTTTGTCCCCGCAGCAATAATCACCTGCCTTGTTTCCTTGTTTGTTGAAAGCCTGATTTTGCAGATTGCCGTTTTCGTGGTGTTGAGTGCAATATTTATGGTCGTATGTCGCAGAATATATAACAAACACATTAAGAAAAAGTTTGATGATGTTGACCAAAACGAAAATATTGTAGGTAAAACTGTGAAAGTCACTGAAGATACAAACGAAATTTCAGGCAGAATACTTGCAGGTGATGTTTATTGGAAAGCCGTAACTGAAAACGGCGAAGTAATCGCAAAAGGTGAAACCGCAAAAGTCAAGAGTGTTAACGGAACAACACTCATAATAAATAAGCTATAAAAGGAGAAAAACTATGGAACTTATAATCATACCAATTATTTTACTCGCAATCGCCATTGGCATTATTATTGCAAATGTTCGAATTGTACCGCAAGCAAATGCTTTTGTTATTGAAAGACTTGGTGCATACCACAGCACATGGGATACCGGTCTTCATGTAAAAATTCCGATTATTGACCGTGTTGCAAAACGAGTAAGCCTTAAGGAAGCAGTTGTTGACTTTCCACCACAGCCTGTTATTACAAAGGATAATGTAACAATGTCAATCGACACCGTTGTTTTCTATCGTATTATCGACCCAAAACTCTATACCTACGGTGTTGTGCGTCCTATGATGGCTATTGAAAACCTTACAGCAACAACACTCCGTAATATTATCGGTGACCTTGAGCTTGACGCAACTCTCACATCAAGAGATACAATCAACTCCAAAATCACAGAAGTTCTTGATGAAGCAACAGATGCTTGGGGCATTAAAATTAACCGTGTTGAATTAAAGAACATTATGCCACCTCGTGAAATTCAGGACTCAATGGAAAAGCAGATGAAGGCTGAACGCGAACGCCGTGAAAAGATTCTTCAGGCTGAGGGTGAAAAGAAAGCCGCTATCCTTGTGGCAGAAGGTGAAAAAGAATCAGCAATTCTTCGTGCCGATGCTATTAAGGAATCAAAAATCCGTGAGGCAGAGGGTGAGGCTGCTGCAATTCTTAAAATCCAAGAAGCAACTGCAGCCGGTATTGAAATGATTAACAATGTTAAGCCAAGTCAGGAATTCATCAGCATCAAGGCTCTTGAATCCTTTGAAAAGGCTGCTGACGGCAAGGCAACAAAGATTATTATTCCGTCTGAAATTCAGGGACTTGCAGGTCTTGCAACTTCTCTCACTGAACTGGCAAAGAAAGACTAATTAAATCTTAAAACCCACAACAGGGGCTGAAAAAACGAAAGTTTTCTTCAGCCCCTGCTTTTTATTAGGAAAATATTAAAATGATTATATTGGAACGAATTGTAAATACTCAATAAATTATGACAAAATGTATGTCAATGCCATTATAAGCCCCTCATCTGCTCTCTCACTCTTTAAAAGCATAATAAGTCCAAGAAGTAGTGCCTTATCGGGTTCGGCAAACAATGTTTCAAGAGGGTCCCTTTGGTTTTCTTGTAAAGGCATTTTTTCGCTTTGCTTTTCCGTATGTGGTTTTTCCTTTCCTTCCTCAAAAACCGCCTTAAAAGTCGGATAGGTCGTTTCTTCAGGGAAATTTGGTGGCATATTGGTAACCTTTGGTGTAACCATCCTTACCGAATCATTGTTTTGTGGTTTTTCATCAAAATCTCTTTGTGCTGATTGTGTAACAATGTCAGAGTTTTTTTTCATTTCACGGACTCTTTCCATCGCCTTTCTCTGCATATCCTGAATTTCCGAATACGAATAATTGCCCATTAAAACATCCCCTTAATCAGTGGTAAAATCTCCATCAGTTGCAAAAATTTCACGGCTTCATCTGCTTTTTTCTGTCGCTCAACGCTCAGCATAGGCTTCAGGTCATTGATAAACCTTGTGCGGTAATCGTCCTTACCCATTTGCCCCATAACCGACATAATTTTATTCATTGTGTTTAAGTCTATGGGAAAATTACTCTGCTCCTTTTCAGGTTGCTTTTTCTCCTCACTACCTGACAGATTTTTTGCTAAATCTTTGATTTTAGCCATATCCTCATCGCTTATTGAGGATAATAAACTCTCAATATCAAGCATCTTTATCCTCCATAAATTTTCTTAAAAGTGCCTTTGCTTGCGGAGTTGACAAAAGTTGCTCCAAAGCACTCTTGTCACTCATAACCTCTTGCAATTTCTTTGTCTGTGTCGGGTTTAATTGCTTTTTAAGAAAATCCTCGGCATCTTTTTTACTTCCTTGTGACTTAACTGAAGTGATTATTTCATCAAAATTGTTATTACTCATTGAAACCACCGCCATAATACTATATAATAATACTATGATGATTAACGGAGGGATATGCTTGAGAATACTTGTTTTATCTGACTCGCATGGTGATTTCTTTTCTATGAAAAAAGCCATAGAAGCCCAACCCACTGCCGAAGCAGTCATATTTTTAGGTGATGGACACATTGATTTTGAACGGGCAAAGCCACTCCTTGAAGGCAAACGCATATATGAAATTCAAGGAAACAATGATTTACATTGTAAATATCCCAAAAATCAAATCATTAACGAGGGTGGACTCAAAATCTACATAACCCACGGCCATTACGAATATGTTAAAAGCTCATTGGCAAGACTTATCTCAATTTGCAAACGAAATAATTGCCAATTAGCACTTTACGGTCACAATCACAGACAACAAGAGGACAATGCAGACGGCATTAAACTCTTCTGCCCCGGTGCATTAAAGGATGATGAATACGGTGTTGTTGATGTAATTGACAACGGATATATATGTATTGGGATTAAGCTTAAATAAATAATTGGATAAAAAAACACCTTGGATTTCTCCAAGGTGTTAATTTTATGGTCTTTTTAAAGCCTTACCGCATTAGTCAGCGATGAGTTCGATGATGCACATTTCAGCAGCATCGCCTCTTCTTGGGCCGGTCTTGATTACGCGTGTGTAGCCACCGTTCTTGTCTGCGTACTTTGGAGCTACTTCTTCCATCAACTTCTTAGCTACAGACTCTTTTGTGATGTAAGAGTAAACCTGACGCTTTGAGTGAAGGTCGCTTGATTTAGCGATTGTAATCATCTTTTCAGCCATAGCCTTTACTTCTTTGGCTCTTGTAACTGTTGTTTCAATCTGACCGTTCTCGATAAGATATGTTACCATACCTCTGAGCATAGCCTTGCGGTGATCGCTTGTTCTGCCGAGTTTTCTTGTTCCTGGCATTCAAAATCACTCCTTTATTATTCGTCTTCCTTACTTAATGAAAGTCCTAATGAATCGAGTTTTGCGATAACCTCTTCAAGAGATTTTCTACCAAGGTTTCTGACTCTCATCATATCCTCTTCTGTTCTGTTTGTTAAATCTTCAACTGTGTTGATGCCTGCACGCTTGAGGCAGTTGAAAGAACGAACTGAAAGGTCAAGTTCTTCAATTGTCATTTCAAGAATCTTGCCCTTTGTATCGTCAGGCTTAACAATCATTGTCTCTGTCTCTCTTGCCTCGTCTGAAAGGTCAACAAAGAGGTCGAGATGGTCTGTAAGGATTTTTGCGCCGAGAGAAACGGCCTCTTGCGCTGAAATTGTACCATCTGTCCAAGCCTCAAGTGAAAGCTTGTCGTAGTCAGTAATCTGACCAACACGGGTATTTTCAACCGTATAATTTACTTTTAATACGGGTGTATAAATTGAATCTATTGCGATTACGCCGATAACAGGCTGCATAAGCTGCTTGTTTCTTTCTGCTGAAACATAACCTCTTCCCTTATCGCATGTGAGTTCCATTTTAAGAACTCCACCCTCTTCAAGGTTTGCGATTACGTGGTCAGGATTAAGGATTTCAACATTAGCATCAGCCTTGATATCCCCTGCAGTAACCACACACTTGCCACTTGCATCGATATAAATTGTTTCCGGACCATCACCGTGAATTTTAAGGATTACACCCTTTAAATTCAACACGATTTCTGTTACATCCTCTTTCACACCGTCAATGGTTGAGAATTCATGAAGAACACCGTCAATTTTTACCGAAGTAATTGCATAACCCGGAAGTGATGACAAAAGTACACGACGAAGGCTGTTGCCGAGTGTTGTGCCGTAGCCTCTCTCTAATGGTTCAACTACAAATTTGCCATAAGTTCCGTCTGCTGTTAAATCAAGTGCTTCAATGCTGGGCTTCTCAATTCCTATCATTCAAAACCCTCCTAACTGAGTACAGAAAAATATTTTCCGCTATTGTTATTATTGTTTCAAGCCTATTATTTAGAATAAAGCTCGACGATAAGATGCTCTTCAACAGGAACAGCGATTTCTTCTCTGTCTGGAAGCTTAACAACCTTAGCTGAAAGCTCTTCTGCATTCTTATCAAGCCATGCAGGAACCGGACGAGATGCGTTAGCTTCAAGAACTTCCTTAATCTTAACGCTATCTTTACTGTTGTCCTTAATTGATACTACATCGCCTGCTTTAAGAAGGTATGATGGAACGTCAACCTTCTTACCGTTTACACGGAAGTGAGCGTGAATTGTGAGCTGTCTTGCTTCTGCACGAGATGAAGCCCATCCGAGAAGATAAACAACGTTATCAAGACGGCTTTCACAAATCTTCAAAAGGTTTTCACCGACAATACCCTGACGCTTTTCAGCCATCAAGAAATATTTATAGAACTGTCCTTCCTGAATACCGTAGTAACGCTTAGCAGTCTGT